>JAFEBQ010000005.1 GCA_018242585.1 Planctomycetota bacterium | reverse complement strand
GGCGGCCAGCGCCTGGCGCAGCGGCGTGGTCATTTCCCGGTCGAGCGGCGGCAGGATTTGATCTTGCAGTTCGACCAACGTGGTGGCGATGCCGCGATGGACGAAGTTCTCGACCAGCTCCAGGCCGATGAAACCGGCGCCGACCACGACGGCTTGCCGCACGCCCTGGTCGATTCGCTGTTTGATCCGGTCGACGTCGGCCAGATTGCGCAAGGTGTGAATGCCCGGCAGGTCGATGCCGGGCAGCGGCGGTCGCAGCGGCGCGGCGCCGGGCGCGAGCAACAGCTTGTCGTACGACTCGTCGTACTCGCGGCCGGTGGTCAGGTCGCGGGCGCGAACCGTCTTGTTCGCGCGATCAATCGCCAGAACCGTCGTGCTGGTCCGCACGTCCAGGCGGAATCGCTCGTTCAGCCGCTGGGCCGTCGTGACCAGCAGCTTGTTCCGATCGGCGATCACTCCGCCGGCATAGTAGGGCAAGCCGCAGTTGGCGAACGAGACGTCCGGCCCGCGCTCAAACAGGACGATCTCGGCGGCCTCCGAAAGTCGCCTCGCCCGGGCGGCCGCCGAAGCGCCGGCGGCAACGCCCCCGACGATCAAGAGTTTCATGGCGTGCTCCCTTCGCATTGCAGCGACAATCATTCAATCGGGTGTCGATCGGTTCATCGTTACCAAGCCGGCGGCTCTGCCGCCGACGAACGGCGACAGAGTCGCCGGCTTGGTAGCCAACCAAGTTGCCATGTACGAATGTTGTATTAGCGGGCGCAGGCCGCGCCGCCCGACGAGCTGACTTGGTTCCAGGGCATCCGCGCCAGCAACATACCCATGCCGCAGGTGTCGGTGATGCCGGCAAACACCAAACCCGCGCCGACGAACGCCGACAAGCCAATGAAGGCCGGATGAACGAACCAGCCAAGCGTCGCGCCAATCAAGACAAGCGAGCCGGCGGCGATCCGCACCTGACGTTCAAGGGACATCACTTGTTTGCCTTTGACGACCGGCAACCCGGCCGCCACACAGGCCAGCGTGCCCCCTTCGACGTTGACGACGTTGGCAAAGCCGGCATTGGCGATCTTGTCACAGGCTTGCTTGCCGCGCCCGCCCGAGCGACAGATGACGTACAACGGCTCGTCGGCCGGCGATTGGCGCGCTTGCAGCAGGGCGCTGACGTCCAATCGATCGAGCGGCATGTTGCGGGCGAACTCGACGTGTACTTCTTGGAACTCGGCCGGCGTGCGGACGTCAATCAACTCGGGACGCTTCCCTTGCCGGCACAACTCGGCGAGTTGCGCGGGGGAAATCGTGGCGGTGCTCATCTCATCCTCCGTAATCGTGTCGATAGTTGTTGCGATGCGAATCGGTGGTCGCGCGTCGATTCCATTGACGCGCGACTCAATATTTGTTCATTAGTGGCGGGCTCAGCCAGGCGGCGCAATTTAGCCAAACCGCGCTTCGATACAGGCCATGATGCTGGCCAAGTGCTTTTCGGCGACCTGGTAGTAAGCGCGGCGTCCTTCCTTTTCAGCGGTCAGGAATTGACAGCGTTGCATCAACCGCAGGTGTTCCGAGGCCATGTGGCTGGGAATGCCGCAGGCTTCGGCCAGCTCGCCGACCGTGTAGCGGCCACGCAGCAACATCTGCACCATTCGCAGCCGGTGCGGATGAGCCAGGGCTTTCAGACACTCCGCCGCCTGGGCCAAGGCGTCAAGCGACGTCAGCTTGGGCGCGCGCCGGGTTTTGGTTGGTGTCGTCATCGTAAAGGTTCTCCAATCGATAACTGATTATATCGTTATATAACGATATATCAATAAGTATACCATGGTGGAACTACGGCACGTTTCTTACCTGTGAAGCGCGCGGGGGCTGGGGCGTTGCCAGCAACGCGAGTGCGAGACGCTAGCGACCGATGGTTGAGCTCGCGAGCGCAGCGCCTCGGGTGAGGGCAAAGACGTCGTGGGCCGATGCGATTTGCGGTCGGTGATTGAATGCCAAGTGCGGATTGTGTTGACCATCAGCGCGTTGCCCCTCCCCCTCTGCTCCTCTCTGTCAAGAAGGGGTGTTCAACGCGCGTGCCACAAGCATGGTCGAGGACTCGCTTGCTTCGAGTAACGACGATCCTCGTTGGCCGCGAAAACTTTGGCTTCCAGCCCGGCCTCGGGTTATAATCGCAGGCCCCGACTGCTCCTTTCCGGCCTTGCCTTACCCGTCGGTTTCGCGCCATGTCTTGCCGTGCCGTCACCCGACTTTGCCTTGCGCTGTTCATCGCGGTCGGCGCGTCGGCTGAATCGCGCGCCGCCGACAACGCCGACGCGAGCAAGCCGGTCGATTTCGCCCGGCAGGTTGGCCCCGTGCTGGCCAAGCGCTGTGCCGGCTGTCACAACCCGGGCGAGCACCAAGCGGGGCTCGACCTGACGCAGCTCGAGAACCTGCTGCGGGGCGGTGAAAGCGGCCCGGCCCTGGTCCCCGGCAAACCCGACGAGAGCCTGATCTGGCAGCGGATCAGCAGCGACGAAATGCCCCCCAAGACGCCGCTGACTCCGGCCGAGCGCGAACTGGTTCGCGCCTGGATCAAATCGGGCGCAAACTGGGCCGGCGGCGCGCTCGACCCGCTCGAGTACACCACCGAAGCACGCGCCGGCTATGACTGGTGGTCGCTGCAGCCGTTGAAGAACGTCAAGCCGCCGAAACTGCCCTCTGAAGGAAATAGCACCGCACCAGCGAACCCGATCGACACGTTCCTGAGCGCCAAGCGCGGCGCCGCTGGCCTGGCGGAATCGCCTGCGGCCGATCGCCGCACGCTGGTCCGTCGGCTGTCGTTCGCGCTGCTGGGACTGCCTCCCGAGCCCGCCGAGGTCGAAGCCTTTCTGAACGACAACTCGCCGACCGCGTACGAAGCTCTGGTCGAGCGGTTGCTCGCGTCGCCGGCCTATGGCCAGCGCTGGGCGCGCCATTGGCTCGACGTGGTTCGCTTCGGCGAAAGCCAAGGCTTCGAGCGCGACAAGCTGCGGACCAATGCCTGGCAATATCGCGATTGGGTCGTCGACGCGTTGAATCGGGATCTGCCTTACGACGAGTTCGTTCGGTTGCAGATCGCTGGCGACGTTTTTAGACCGGGCGATGCCGAGGCGCTGATCGCGACTGGCTTCCTGGTGGCTGGCCCGTACGACGAAGTGGGTCAACAACAGCAAAGCGCCGCCATGCGCGCGGTCGTGCGACAGGATGAACTCGAAGATCTGGTCAGCGTCGTCGGCCAGACGTTTCTGGGGCTGACGGTCAATTGCAGCCGCTGTCACGATCACAAGTTCGATCCGATCCGCCAGAGCGAGTATTACCGGCTGACCGCGGCCCTGGGGGGCGTGCGACAAGGCGAGCCCAAGCTGCCGCGCGAAGCGGTCGAGGCCCAGCAGCGCGCACACGAAAAGGCTTTTCAAGCCCGCCGCGCCGAGTTGGGGCGCGAGCTGCCGTCGATCGAAGCGCCGGTTCGGGAGCAGATTCTCGCCCAGCGTCGCGCCAGCCCCAAGCCCGAGCCGCCGAAACCGTTCGCCGCCTGGGACTTCAACGACGACGCGCGCGATTCGGTCGGCGAGTTGCACCTGGAACTGCACGACGGCGCTTGGTTCAGTGGCGGGCAACTGGTCCTCGACGGTCGCGGCTACGCCACCTCGCCATTATTGAAGAAGAATCTCAAGGCCAAGACGCTCGAAGCCTGGATCGCGTTGGCCGACTTGGACCAGCGCGGCGGCGGCGCGATGACCGTCCAGACGCCCGACGGCAAGTTGTTCGACGCGATCGTGTTTGGCGAGCGCGAGCCGCGCCAGTGGATGGCCGGCAGCAACAACTTCTCGCGGACACAAAGCTTCCGCGCGCTGCCGGAACAAAACGCCGCTCCCAAGTTCGTTCACGTGGCGATCGTCTATGCCGAGGATGGTCGCGTGACGGGCTATCACGATGGTCAGCCCTATGGCCGTTACTACTCGGCCGGCGTGACGCCCCGTTTTACCGTGGATAACGCCCAGGTCAGCTTCGGCGTGCGCCATTTTCCGGTCGAGCGCAACAAGCTGCTGCGCGGCGCGATCGATCGGGCGCGGCTGTACGATCGAGCCCTCGGCGCGGCCGAAGTCGCCGCCTCGGCCGGCGTCGAATACACCGAGATCAGCGAAACAGAACTGCGCGAGAACATTCCCGAGGAGCAGCGCAGCCGCTGGGCATCACTTCGCTTTGAATACAACCAGCTTGGGCAGCAGCTCACGCGCTTGCAGGACTCGACCGTCTATGCCGTCGCCCCGCGCGAGCCCGAGCCGGCCTTCGTATTGCACCGGGGGAACCCGGGCGACCCGCGCGAACCGGTGATCGCCGGCGGCATCGCCTCGCTGCGCGGCGTCGACGCCGACTTCGGCCTGGACGAGCAGTCCAGCGACATGGACCGCCGCCGCCAACTGGCCGAGTGGATCACCGACGCGCGAAATCCGCTCTTCGCCCGGGTGATGGTGAATCGGCTCTGGCACTATCATTTTGGCGTCGGCCTCGTCGACACGCCGAACGATTTCGGCTTTAACGGTGGCCGGCCGTCGCACCCGGAATTGCTCGAATGGCTGGCCGGCGAGTTGGTCCGCTCGAAGTTCAGCTTGAAGCATCTACAGCGCCTGATCGTCACGTCGGCGGCCTATCGGCAATCGTCGGCGCTGAGTGCCGCGGCCGCGAAGGTCGACGCCGGCAACCGATTGCTGTGGCGCAAATCGCCGCAACGGCTCGACGCCGAAACCTTGCGCGACACGCTGCTGGCGATTTCGGGACAACTCGACACGTCGCTGGGCGGCCCGGGCTTTTACGAGTTCACCACCTTCGTGCGGAACTCGCAATTCTACACCATGCAAGACGCGATCGGCCGCAGCTTCCAGCGCCGCACGATCTATCGGACCTGGGTTCGTTCGGCCCGCAGCCAACTGCTCGACGTGTTCGACTGTCCCGACCCGTCGACCAAGACCCCGCAACGGGCCGTCACCACGACGCCGCTCCAGGCCTTGTCGCTGTTGAACAACGCCTTCGTGTTGCGCGCGGCCGACGATTGCGCCGCCAGCATTCGCGACACCGCCGGCGATGATGTGCCGAAACAGGTCGAGCAACTGTTCCGCCGCGCGTATCACCGTTCGCCGGCCGACGAAGAATCGCGCGTCTGCCAAGAACTGGTCCGCACCCACGGGCTTGCCGCGTTGTGTCGGGTGGTCTTCAATAGCAACGAGCTGCTTTATGTCGACTAATCACGCTGGCCCGAAATATCCGCCGCTGCCGGTGCCTGGGCACATCTCGCGCCGCGACTGGTTCCATTGGACGTCGCTGGGGATCGGCGCTGGGGCGTTCATGTCGTTGATGCTGCGCGACGAGACCGTGCGGGCCGATGTGGTGCCGGGCGAAGCGTCGGACCCGGCGCCTCACCTGCCCGTGCGGGCCAAGCGCGTGATCCATGTCGTGGCCTGCGGCGGTGTGAGCCAGATCGACTCGTTCGATTACAAGCCGGCGCTCGAAAAACACCATGGCCAGAATCTGCCCGACGACATCAAGCCCGACGTCTTCTTCGGCAAGGTTGGCAAGTTGCGGCAGGCCGACTGGGCGTTCCAGCAGCGCGGCGAGAGTGGCTTGTGGGTGAGCGAGTTGTTTCCCCACCTGGCCGGCGTGGCCGACGAGCTGACCGTCATTCGCTCGATGTTCGCTGAGACGTCCAATCACACTCCCGCCACGTTCCAGGAAAGCAGCGGCTTCCGCCTGAATGGGTTTCCGGTCGTCGGCTCGTGGGTCTCGTACGGGCTCGGCTGCGTGACCGACGATCTGCCGGCGTACGTGGTCATTCCCGACCCGCGGGGGCTACCCGCCGGCGGTTCCATCAACTGGACCAACGGCTTTCTGCCTGCGCGCCATCAAGGCGTGGTCATTCGCAGCCAGGGCACGCCGATCGACGACATCTTTCCAGCCCGAGCGATCAGCGCCGAGCAGGAACTAGCTTCGGCCCGGCTGCTCGAAACATTGAACGCACGGCACCGCGCCGGCCACGGCGACGAGGTGCTTGCCGCGCGGATGCACAGCTACGAGCTGGCGGCCAAGATGCAGCGCGTGGTGCCCGAGGTAACCGATTTGAATCGTGAATCGGCCGCCACGCACGAGATGTACGGCATCGACGAGCAATTGGCGACCAACGACTTTGGCCGGGCCTGCTTGCTGTCGCGGCGGTTGCTCGAATCAGGCGTGCGCTTCGTCCAGTTGTTCTCGGGCAGTGCGTTCGGCTCGCCGCGGATCAATTGGGACGGCCACGAGGATATGAAGCAGAACCACACGCAAGAGGCCGAGCGGATCGACAAGCCGCTGGCCGGCTTGCTGCGTGACTTGCGCCAGCGCGGGATGTTGGACGACACGCTGGTCATGTTCACCAGCGAGTTCGGCCGCACGCCGTTCACGCAATCGGCGGCCGACGTGCTGGGGACCGGGCGCGATCACAACCAGTATGGCTTCTCGGTCTGGATGGCCGGCGCGGGGCTGAAACACGGCCTGGCCTACGGCGCGACCGACGAGATCGGCATGAAGGCCGAGGAACAGCCGGTCCACTGGCACGATTTCCACGCCACGGTGCTGCACCTGCTGGGCATCGATCACACGCGGCTGACGTATTACCACAACGGCATCCGCCGCCGGTTAACCGATGTCAGCGGAAATGTCATCAAAGGCATTTTGGCGTGATGGCGCAGTGGTCGGCGTGGGCGACTTAGTCTTACCCCTCTCCCTTGATGGGAGAGGGTGGCGAGCGAAGCAAGCCGGGTGAGGGTGAAAACGTGGCAGGCCGATTGGCTTTACGCCAAATGAAGAATCCCGTGCTTGGAATCGCTCGAGGCGCGACATCTTAACCCTCCCCCCTGCCCCTCCCTGGAAGGGAGGGGTGTTTGTCGCGCTCGATGGTTGCTCGTTATTGGCGTGGAAAGATTATATCGGAGTTCTCTTGCATGACTCGGTTGTTGTTCATTGCTCTCGTCGCTCTAATCACTGCGACCGCTCGCGCGGAGGAAGCCCTCGATTACGCGGCGGTCGATCCCGAGTTGAAGGTCGTCAAGCTGGACTCGTCCGAAACCGAATCGTTCCTGTCGGTGCGGGCCGACATGCTGGGACGCTTGTTTGTCGGCGCTCGCGAGGCGTTGTTCGTCTGTGAACCGCTCCCCGGCGGCGGCTATGCCCCGCGGCAAGAGTTGTACCGCTTCCCGGCCGACACCTGGGTCAACGACATCGCCATCCGCGGGCACGACGTCTACGTCTCGACCGTGGCGGCGATCTATGTGCTGCGCGATGCGGTTGTGAAGCGCGAGGGATTGAAGCCCGAGCGATTGTTGTGGGGTGTGCCGCTGGGGCACGTGCATCAATGCTTTCACGGGCTGGCCTGGGGACCGGAGGGGGCGTTGTACGTCTCGATGGGTGACCCGGTCTGGTATTACGGCGACTTCAACCGCCCCGATCACTGGGGGCATTGGTCGTTCTTCACGGTGCCCACTGGGGCTGACGGCGAGAAGACGGTCGAAGTGAACGGCCGCCGCTGGGCGCGCACACCTTACAACGGCGTCGGCGGCGTTTTTAGGATTCAACCCGACGGGTCGCGGTTCGAGGTCGTGGCCGGGGGCCTGCGCAACTCGTGCGGACTGGCGTTCGATCACGAGTGGAATCTGTTCACCAACGACAACGATCACGAGTCGATGCCGGCGCAATACGTGCCGGGGCGCTTGCTGCACATCGTCGAGCACGCCTACTACGGCTGGCCGCGCGGCTGGCTGCGCAGCAAGACGCCCGAGCGCGCCGACCTGCTCGATACCTTGAACGAGAAGCTGGGGCGGTTCGTGCCCGTGGCGCTAAGCTATTACGACGAGACGTTCCTGCCCGAGAAGTACCGAAACAATCTGCTGGTGGCGCGCTGGTGCATCAAGAGCGTCACGCGCTATCCGCTGGTGCCGAGCGGGGCGACATTCAAAGCTGATGAGTTTCACTTGCTCGACGGGCGTGACCAAGCTCGGCCAGTGGGGGTATGTGTCGGTCGCGGTGGGCGGATTTTCGCCACGATCTGCTACATGGCTCAAAACGAAGGCTCGCCGGTCTACCGGAGCGACCTGGTGATGATCACGCGGGCCGACGATCCGCCGAGCGCGCCGTTCGAAGCATACGACCCAGTAACCGCGACGCCGGAGAAGTTAATTAGTGAATGGAAGGATTCCTCTTGGCAACGGCGTTACGCGGCGTACGTTGAGATTGCGCGACGAGGACGCGATCCCCACGCGAAGAACGCTGACTTGAAGAAACTGCCACGTTTGGTTACGGCCTGGGCAAAGTCGGGCTCAACGATCGGGAGGATATCAAGCTTTCCCATCTATGACGACGCCACACTGAGTGACTCTTTCCGGCGCAATGCCATTTGTCGCGAACTAGCGCAAGGTAATACTTATAAATACATTGAGCGACTAGTCGAGCAGCGCGATGGAAGCGCGCTTGCGCGCCTGGCCGGCGTTCTAGCCGCAGGCTTTCGCCTGACCCTCCCCGACTTCACCGGCGAGTTGGCGCCGGACTTGAAGCTCGACAAGCTGCAGAACGAGTCGGCCTACAAGGTGCAGTACGCCGACGAGACGATCGATCTCCGCACGCTCGGCCCGGTGGGCGTCTACACCGTGGCCGATCACTGGCACCAGGGGAAGCACACCGCTGAGCAGGAGCAACTGTTCGCGCTGCTGCTCAAGGCGGCCGGCGACGAGGACGAACAGGTCCGCCTGCAGGCGGTTCATTTCTTGTCGCTGTTGAACGATCCGCGCAGCGAGCCGACCGTCGAAAAAGTTCTGGCCGCCAACGACGAGCGGAAGCTCGGCATCGCCAAGCTGGCGGGCATTACGGAAGTCTGGCTGGCCGGCCCGTTCGACGACGGCGACGAAGGCTTCGCGCGCGAACACGAGCCCGAGCGCGGGCCGGTGGAACTGTCGACCGTGTATCACTCAAAAAGCCGCGACATCAAGTGGCAGCGGACCAAGACCAAGCGGCAGTTCGACTTTGTCGAGCTGTTCGGCCCGGTCGACCGCGCGTCGATGTACGCCTATTTCCGGATCGAAAGCGGCGGGCGGCAACGAGCCCACCTGGCCCTGGGGAGCGACGACGGGCTGAAGGTTTGGCACAACGGCCAGGTCGTCTGGACCAACGACGTGATCCGCGGGGCGTTGCCGCTGCAAGACACCGTGACCGTCGAGTTGCAACCCGGCTCGAACGATTTTCTATTGCGGGTGCGAAATGTCATTGGCTCAAGCCAACTGTACATCAACTACCGCTCGCTACAGCCGCTGGCCGTCGTGCTGCCCGAACTGGTCACGGGGCCGAGCCTGGCCGAGCGTCTGGCCAGCGCCGCGAATGGTCAGTACAAGATTCCGGCCGAGTTCTTGACGATCGATTGGCCCAAGGAAGTGGCCGGCGGCGACGCCGAGCAAGGCCGCAAGCTGTTCGAGACAGCCGGCTGTGCCAAGTGTCACGCCGTCACGGCCGAGTCGCAGGTGACCGGCGGGCCGAGCCTGGCCGATGCCGCGCGGCGGTTCACGGTGCCGTACCTGGTCGAGTCGGTGCTCGCCCCCAACAAGCAAATCTCGCCGGTGTTCCGCGCCACGCAAGTGATTACGACCGACGGGCGGCAACTGTCGGGCTTGCTGGTGGCCGAGACGGCCGACAAGGTCGAGCTGCTGCTGCCCGACACCAAGCGCGTGGCGATCAATAAGAGCGAGATCGAAGAGCGGGCGCTGCAGAATCTGTCGCCGATGCCGCAAGGGATCGTTAAACAACCGAGCGAACTGCGCGATATTCTGGCATACTTGCTACGGGGGAAGTGATGCGCCGCGTTGCCTCATATGATGCCGTCATTCCCGCGCAGGCTGGAAACCAGTGGTGGCGACTGCCCTCTAGATTCCCGCCTGCGCGGGAATGACGGACAGCTTGGTGCACGACACGACAAGGCGCCGACCTAGAACCGCACGGCCTTGCCACTCTAGAACTGCTCGACCTTGCATTGGGGCAGGCTGTTCTTCAGCTCTTGCATGCCGGCGGGGGAAATCTGCTTCGGCACGCGGAGCAGTTTCGTATGGGCCAGGGTCCGCAGCACCGGCACCGCGCGATCGGTAAGATTGTTCTCGCGCATGTAGATGGTCGCCAGATTCGGCAACCGTTGCAGCACGCCGACGCTGCTGTCGGTAATCTGGGTTTGCGTCACGTCAAGCGACTTCAGGCTGGTGAACTTGGCCAACTGGGCCATGCCGGCGTTGTCGAACGGCGAGTTGCCGACCTGCAGCACTTCGAGTTGTTTGCAACCGGCCAGCGCCGCCAGACTGCTGCCGGTTACCTGCGTGCCGACCAGTCCCAACTGCCGCAGCTTGGTCAGCCGTTGCAGGTTGGGAATCCCGCGGTCGGTAATCTGCGAGCCATTCAAAACGAGGACTTCCAGGCTGACCATGTTTTGCATGTGGACCAAAGCCGCGTCGGTCAGTCGATTGATCCCCGACAAGTTCAGATGTTGCAAGCCGGCGTG
This sequence comes from Planctomycetota bacterium, assembly GCA_018242585.1. Classification (NCBI taxonomy): domain Bacteria; kingdom Pseudomonadati; phylum Planctomycetota; species Planctomycetota bacterium. The sequence goes on along the minus strand of JAFEBQ010000005.1, from coordinate 117,679 downwards.
GGTCGCGAAGACGGCTAGCCCCTGATCGGTGATCGACGTGCCGTTCAGGTTCAGCGTGCGCAGGGACACCACTCCTTGAAACGGCAGCAACTCGGCGTCGCCGATCCGCGGATTATTGCTGAACGTCAGGCCGATCACCGCGAAGGGAACCGCCGGCAGTTGTGACGACATGCTGACCGAGACCGGCTGGGTTCCTGGGGTCACGATGTCAAGCTTGCCGCCGAGGCCGAAGACATACTCGGCAAGTTGATGCGGCGGCATGGTGTTGCGACCGGGCAGGCCCACGCCACCGGCCGGTGGCAACAACCCGCGTGGCCCGCCGGGAATCGGCGGGAACGGAGGCGCAGGGGGCGCCGGTGGAATCGGCGGTGTTGTTGTCATGCCGGGATTGTCGGGCGCACCTGTGCGACCAGCGCCCGCGAACAACACCGGCTCGCCTGGCAGCTCCTTGAGTCGTTGCTCGACGCGCGAGCGGACCAGGCCGGTCAGCTTGGCGAGCGCCTGCTCGTACCAATGGCGAGCCCCAGATTGGTAGTCGGCCTTCTCTTTTCCCTTGGCCCGCTCAGCCGCGTCCCAGCACAAGTCACCGACCGCGGCCCGAGCCGCGCCGTCATCACCGGCGGCCAGCGCTTTGTCGGCCAGCGCTTTCAGCGCCGCGTCGTCGCCGCGCGCCAACAGGGGCAAACCTTCCTCCCACTTGTGATCGCGGAAGCAGAGCCGGCGGCCGACGACGGTGCAAGCCGCCGCGTCGTCGGGGTCGGCGGCCAGCTTCTCTTGCGCCTTGGCGAACGCTTCGGCGTCGCGAACCAGCAGCGTGATCTCATCGCCGCGGGCTTTGGTCAGCTTGACGAGCGCGGGGTCGCGGGCCTTGACGGCCATGGCCGAGGCGGCCTTGGCCAGTGTTTGCGCCGCGTCGACCTGATCGGCCTCGACCGCCTCGCCGGCCAGCGCGTGCGCGCGCTCGGCCAGCACTCGATTGGCCGCCGGAATGCGATTCTTCGGCGCGAGCTTCTGGAACACTTCGGCCAACAGCTCCAGCCGATCGACGCGATAGTTGAGCGCAAGCAAGTTGACGACTTGTTCGAGAATCGCCACGTCATTCGTGTCGGCGGCCAGATCGCGGACCTCGCAGAGCATAACGTACTGCTCGGCCGGCGCGTCGGCGGTCTCTTGCGCTTGCCTCAACAGCTTCTGCGCGAGCAACGATTTCCCCTCTGGCGTCTTGGCGGCCCCGTAATCTTCCTTGAAGATCGACTTCACCGTGGCCAGCGCCTTGGTCAGGTCGCTCTCGGCCGGGACCGGCTTGCGCAATTCGCGGTCGGGTTGGTCGGGCGCGGCGGCTGGCGCGGCGTCGCTCTTGGCCGGTGGCGCGGACTGGGCCACGGTCGGAGGCTCGGACGACGGTTTGGTGCGCGGCGGTGGTGGAGGGGGCGGAGTCGGCGCGGGCTCGCGCGGCGCGCCAGCGCCCGGCTTGGCCATTGGCGGCCCGTCGCTGGGCGCGGTCAGTACTGGTTCGGCGGCGGGCTTCTCGGCGGGCGGCGCGCTGGGAGCGGGCTTTTCAACGACCGCCGTTGTGTCGGGCTTCGCCACGTCGGGCTTGGGAAGGGTCATGCGCGGCGACGCGATTTCACTTGGCGCGTCGTCTCCGGCCGTCGTCTCGGTTGACGGCCCGCCGGCGATCTTCGCTGCCGTGGGTGGACTGGAGACCACCGACGCAGACGCCGCCGGCTTCACAGGCTCCTGAGTCGGTACCGGCTCTTTCGTCGTCGTTTGTCGGTCTGCTATATCGTCGGTCGACGACGAGCGACCCTTCATCGCCACGATGACACCGACCAGCACCAGCAGCACGCCAACCGCACCCATCGCCCCGTACAGCATGACGCGGCTTGGGGGCGCTTTGGCTGGCATGATCACTGGCCCGCTCGCCGGCGCGGCCGCGGAAATCGGTCGCGGCGTGAGCGGAACCGGCTGGGGCGCGGCACTCGACGAGGTTGCGCTCTGCGGCACGGCGATCGGTGCTCGAGAAGCCGGGCGCGCTTCGAGCAGCGTCAGCAACTCGGCCATGTTCTGCGGACGATCTTCCGGCCGCTTGGCGATCATCTTCTGAAACAGTTGATCGACCGCGTCGGGCACGTCGGCCCGGGCCGCACGGAGCGACGGAATCGGCGCGTCGCGATGGGCCAGCACGCGCTTGACCAGCGTGTCGCCGCCGAAGGGGGGACGGCCAGTGAGCAGAAAGAACAGCGTGCAGCCCAGCCCGTAAATGTCGGCGCGCCCGTCAACGTGATGGCTGTCGAGTCCTTGCTCGGGGGCCATGTAGTCGGCGGTGCCGAACACATTGCCCGCCGAGGTCAGGTCGGACCCGCCGGGCGTGTTGCCGTCGCTCCCCGGGCCGCCCGGCTCTTCCAAGCGCGCGAGCCCCATGTCCAACAACTTGACGTGACCTTGCTTGTCGACCAGCAAGTTCGACGGCTTGATATCCCGGTGGACGACCCCCTGAGCGTGGGCATGTTGCAGGCCGCGAGCCGCGCCGGCCATGTAGCCGAGCGTTTCGGCCACCGGCAATGGCCCCTTGTCTTTCACCAGTCGGCCCAGGTCGACCCCGTCGACGTACTCCATGACCAGGAAGTGAACGCCGGCGGCCTCGTCGGCGTCGTAGGCGGTGACGATGTTCGGATGCGTCAGCTTGGCGGCGGCTTTGACTTCGCGCAGAAACCGCGCGACGGCGTCGGGCGAGCTGAGCGCCTTTTTCGGCAGCACTTTCAGGGCGACAATCCGCTCCATGCGCCGATGCCGGGCGCGAAAGACCTGGCCCATACCGCCGGCGCCGAGTCGATCGAGCACGACATAATTGCCGAACAGCAGCGACGCGATCTTGTCTTGGTAGACGGCGGCGGCCTGGTAGCGAGTGAGCTTTCCTTGCTGGCTCAGTTGACGCACCAACTCGTCGGCGTCGGCTTGCGGGTCAGCGGCCGCGGCGGCGGAAAGCGCGGCCAAATCGCTGGCCGACAGCAAGTCGGCCTTGGCGACGATCTCGACCATCCGCGCCCGCGTCATCGGCATTGCACGCACCCTGGTGTTTCCCGGCCCGCTCGTGAGCAGCCTTGAGTATAGGGAGCGGCGGCGGAGCAAGGCAAATCTAGCAGCCAGAGGCGAACCGCTTATCGGAGTAAAGCGTGAATGCGTGATGGCTTGACCAGTTGTTGGACCAGGCTGGCATCGACAGTGGCTTGGTCTACATGACTAACGTGGCCAGACATATTTGTCGTCTTCATGCTTCGGACTCGGCGATGGATTTGGTAGCTTCAGACTTCGTCACGGCCGTCAATTCTTCAGAAGAACGGTGAACAGGCCTCTGAAATATGGGTATTCGAAGCGATGTATCTCGTTTACTTGGATGAGTCGGGGAATACGGGAAACAATCTGCTAGACGGTGAGCAGCCGGTGTTTGTACTTGCTGCCCTCATCGTGCCCGAGCAAGTCTGGCAGGGGCTCGAGCGTGATTTGGAACAAGCTGTGACTTCCTACGTTCCAGCGCTAGCAGGCGAGCACGAAATCCATGCGATGGATTTGCGAGCAGGTCGAGGCATTTTCAAGGGTATTCCAGTTGCCACGCGATTAGCGATTCGTGACACGTGGCTGTGGATTGCTCAACAACATGGCCTGCGAGTCGTTTATCGAGCCATCGAGAAACGTCGCTATCAGGCTTGGCTCCATCGAGAATTTGGAACAGGCATCATCATTAACCCACACGTCGCCGCATTTCCGCTCGTTGCAGGCGTTGTGGATGACTACCTCAACTCGCTTCCGGAACGACCACTCGGAATGTTCATTTCTGACGAGAACAAAGAAATCGTGAGCGACGTTGAGAAGTCGATCCGATTCCTGCGCGGGAGCGTGGGGAATCTGCGATTGAACCGAATCGTTGAAAAAGGCTTTTTCATCGATTCGAGAAAAAGTCGTCCGTTACAACTTTGTGACGTAGCCGCGCTTTGGGCTCGCAAGAAAGAAGAGCGATTGATCGGCCGACCGAGCAAAACGGTGGACGATGTCGGCATCGAATTGCTCGATCCATTGATCGCGCGCGGCAACGAAAAAATGGTCGACGTACTGGCATGGCTGGCAGAGCAGCAAAAAGGCTCCACGGCGCAAAAAAATAGCGGCCAGGGATAAATCCAGGGTCGACTGACGCCGGCCCATACTGGTCGCTACCAGTATTCTATCGGATTCCCCTAGCGGGGCAAACGACAAATCCTGCCAGTCATCACGAAAAAACCAATAGAACTCGGTGGTGATGGCAAACACATTGTTGCAAATCGTCAGGTAAGAGGAGAACTGGGCTGGTGGCAATCGTCAATTATCGCGAAACGATCCGCGGGGTCCGCTGGCGTCCATCTCGGCGCGCCAGGCCTGGAAGCGCGCCTGCAGCTGTGAGAAGTTTGGCCCACCTCGTTGTTCCGATTCATCGAATCGGCTCGCCGCCGAGTTGCGGTGACGGTGGAGCCGTCGGCTGAAGGGCTTGGGCTGGCGCAGCTTTTAGTGCTTGGATCAGGTAAGCTGGCCGGTCGGTCGTGATGCCATCGACTCCGATGCCCTTCAGCCGTCGAGCCACCTCGGGATCGTTGACGGTCCACGTATAGAGCTTGAGCCCCGCGTCATGCACGCGGGCCACCGCCGCCTCGTCGAGTGCGAAATTGAAGTTCAGGTCGAGGCCATCAAGCCGCGCGGCCTTGGCCTTTTCGATCAACGCATCGATCGTCGGTTCGCGACCCTCGCTCCCTTTGACCGGCGAGACGATCCAATAGACGGGTAGTTTTGGCAGTCGCTGCTTGGCCAGCCGCATCGTGTCGTAGTTGAAGCCAATGATCGCGGATGAGCCATCAGGCTCACCTGAGGTGGTCACGATGCGTTCGAGTTCGGGCAACACCTCGGGGCCGCATTTGATTTCAATGAACAAGCGGAGTCCCCTCGGGACAGTAGAGAGTGCTGCTCGGAGCGAGGGAATCCGCTGGCCAGCCCAGCGAAGATCTTTCCAGCGGCCAACGTCCAATTCTTGCAACTGTGCCAGGGTTGACTCCGCGACCACCAACTCGACCCCCGCGGTTCGTTGGGTAGTTTTGTCGTGCAAGGCGACGATCTGGCCGTCCTTGGTCAGGTAAATGTCCAACTCAACGGCGTCGGCCGACTGGACCCAGGCCTGGGTGAACGCGGCCATCGTATTCTCGGGCGCGTCGTACGAGGCGCCTCGATGTGCAATGATCTCGACCGCCGACGACGGCGCTGCGTGCAACAGAGCGAACCACATAACAAACGGCGATAGATGCTTCATGATCAGCCTTCAATAATCGCGGAATGGCCCGCGGGGTTCGCTGGCGTCCATCTCGGCGCGCCAGTCTTGGAAGCGTGCTTTCAATTGCGCGGCCACCTCGGGGCGTTCGCTCGACAGATCGTGCTGCTCTCCCTCGTCACACGACAGGTCGAACAACCCGCCGGCGCCGGCGGCGGGGGCCACCCACTTCAAGTTGTCGAAGCGCGCGGCCGCGTCGTCCTGGTGTTGCCAGTACATCTGGTGGCGCGGCGACGGCTGCTGACCCGCTAGGGTCGGCAGCATGTCGAATCCGTCGAGTTTCACGCCCGCCGGCGCGCTCACTCCGGTCGCGGCCAACAGCGTGGGAAAGACTTCGAGCGCGGTCAGGAACTCGTGCCGCACCGCGCCGGCTGGAATCTTGCCGGGCCAGCGAGCAATGAACGGCACACGCAGACCCCCTTGGAACAAGCTGTTCTTGGTGCCGCGCAGCTTGGCGGTCGCTCCCTGGCCGCCGCCGCCATTGTCCGAAAAGAAGATCACTAATGTGTCCTTCTCCAGTTCGAGCGCTTTGAGTTCATCGAGCAATTGCCCGATCGATGCGTCCATATGCGTGATGCAAGCGTACTTCGAGCGTCGCCCCTCAGCTTTGATCGACGCATACTGGGCGATCTCATCGGCCGGCGCTTGCGCCGTCTTGTCGGTGAAGCTTGACGCCCCGTGCGGCGCGTTGAATGGCACGTACAAAAAGAACGGTCGCTCGCGATTCGCGCGGATGAAGTTCAACGCTTCGCGGCAGAACAGATCGGTGGCGTAGCCTTCTTCCTTGATCAACTCGTTGCCGCGGAACAGCGACGGGACGCCATACCGTTCGTGGGTCCAATAGTCGATGCCCGTGTTGGCAAAGCCGTAGAAGAAATCGAACCCGCGCTGTTGGGGGAGGAATCGCTTGGCGCGGCCGCCGTCCCATTTGCCGACCGCGCCGCATGCGTAGCCCGCCGCGTGTAACGGCTGGGCGATGGTCACTTCGCGCAGGTCCATGCCCAGGGTCATCTCGGGGCTGATCGCGTACTCGGACGGCGTGTACTGGTGCTTGTAGTTGACCAGGTCGTTGCGAATCATATCGTACAGGCCGTTGCGCTGGGGGTAGCGCCCCGTCAGGATGCTGCCACGCGACGGCGTACAGGCTGGCCAGGTGACATAGAAGTCGGTGACGCGGACCCCTTCGCTGGCCAGCCGGTCGAGCCGCGGCGTGCGGACCTCGGTGTTGCCGAAGCAGACGAGTTCCGAGTAAGCCTGGTCGTCGCTGACAATCAGCAAGACATTCGGCCGCCGCGCTTCGGCCGCAAATGCAGAAAGGGAAGCGCAGAGCAGGACTAGCAGTGAGGAGAAGAGCTGTTTGAAATTCATGGCGCACTTCGTCAGTGGGAGAAGACGAACCATGCCGGCTATCATGACAGCGCCGCGGAGCGGTTGATATAGCCCGAGGTGATTGCGCCGGGCGCAAAGAAAAACCCAGGGGATGAACCCCCTGGGCTTATCAAAGAGCGTTGGCTTGAGGCGGTCGACCGGCCTTGGGGGCTGGTCGATTCGCGCTACGAGCAACGGCCGTTGCTGCAAGTGCTGGCGGTCGAGCAACTGCCACAGCCACGCCGTGCGGCGCGACGGCGCCAAGCGGCATCGGCCTGGCTGGCAAAAGTCGACGCGGTCAGAACCACCAACAGACCCCAAATCATCCAGCGCTTCATGTTTCGCACTCCGTTTTCTGCTTAGCAAACGTGAATCCTTGGCACAGACCGTGCCTGTGCCCACGCTGCGAGCCTACGGCATCAACTGCTCCGCGCCGAGGGGGGGAACCCCCCCAGAAGCGGGCGGCAATTACTAAAAAAACAGCCAGCAAATGTGTCGCCAATCGACCAGCAATCGAGTGGCCCAGCGCGACGAGCGCGCAGATGAAAGCGCGCGGCGCGGTTACTCGCCGCGCGCCGAGTGATGAACAGTTTGATGCGCCGTGACAGTGCAAACGGAGCGCGACGCGAATCAAACTCGCATCAAGAACCAGGCCAGGAACGCCACCGAGGCCAACACCGCGAAGCCCAGCGGTCGCGCGTACGGCAAGACATAGGCGTCAACTTCGAAGCGCTGATCGAGCTTTTGGAGCGCGGCATTGGTATCGACCCAGTGGCCTCCGCGCAGGGCCAGCTTGGAAAACATTTGCGGCCAGGCGGCGGCCACCAGGCCCAGCAATCCCACGACGGCCAACACGGCCAGCAGCAACGGCATGGCCAGACCGGCGGACAAGCCCTCGGCAAACAACATGATCGGCCCCCCAATTAGAAAAGCAGTGACGGAGCGAGCGGAATCGCACAAGAAAAGGTTGCATCACAACGCTAGTTCATTTCCAGAATCAGTCAAATGGAGTAGGCGGGACGGGTCGTTTGCCGTGAGCGTTGTCGACAACGGCGTCGCGGATTGCGCGTCATCAGGATGCGTGATGCCGAAAGGCCACGCCGGCGTTGCCGCAACGCCGCGCGGCGAGAGCGGCTCTGTTGCGCGCCCGGCACGGCGACGCCTCAAAGCAACGTGCCGCGCAGGATCACGAACGCGACCGAAAAGTAGATCACCAGTCCGGTCACGTCGACCAGCGTGGCCACGAACGGCGCCGACGAAGTTGCCGGGTCGAGCCCAAGCCGCTTCAGCAAGAACGGCAACATCGACCCGGACAAACTGCCCCACAGCACAATGCCGACCAGCGACAACCCCACCGTCAAGGCGATCAACGGCCAGTGCGGGCCATAGGCGTCGGAGAAGGCGCTCCACAGCCCGATCCGCGCCATGCCGATCGCGCCCAGGATGGCGCCGAGTAACAGACCCGAGATGAACTCGCGCCGCATCACCATCCACCAGTCGCGCAGTCGTACCTCGCCCAAGGCCAGCGCGCGGACGATCAGCGTGGCGGCTTGCGAACCCGAGTTGCCGCCGCTCGAGATGATCAACGGGACGAACAGGGCCAGCACGACGGCCTGGGCGATTTCGTCCTCGAAGAAGCTCATCGCGGTGGCGGTCAGCATTTCACCGACGAACAAGATCACCAGCCAGGAGGCCCGCTTGCGGACCATGGCCAGCAACGGCGTGGCGACGTACGGCTCTTCCAGCGCCTCGAGGCCGCCAAACCGTTGCAACGCTTGCGTGGCGCGCTGCTCGGCGATATCGAGCACGTCGTCGATCGTCACCACCCCCAGCAGCTTGCCTTCGTAGTCCACGACCGGCAGCGCGGTGCGATCGTACTTGCGGAAGACTTCGACGGCGGTTTGCTTCAAATCGCTGGCCGAGAGAGTGACGAACTGCTCGTCGGTTAACTCGGCCACCGGTTGATCGAGCGGCGCGACCAGCAGCTCGCGGATGCGAATATCGTCGATCAGGTGATTGTGCTCGTCGACCACGTAGATCACGTTCAACGTCTCGCGGTCGCGGCCGTGCGCGCGGATGTAATCGAGCACGTGCTGGACGGTCCACTCGCGGCGAATGGCGATCATGTCGGGGCTCATCAGCCGGCCGACCGTGTTGTCGCCATAGCTCAACAATCGCTGGGCCACGGCGAAATGCTCGGGCGTCAACAGCGACATCAGCAAGTGCCGCTGTTCGGGCGAGGCGTAACTCAACAGCGCGGTGCGATCGTCAGCCGGCATGCCGTTGAGCAGCATCGCCACAGCCGGCTTGGGCAGCGTGCTGACCAGCGCTTCCTGGTCGGCCAGGTTCAAATACGAAAACGTGCTGGCCGCCACCGGCGCGCCAAGGGTCGTGAGCATGGTCACGCGGTTGTCGGGCTCCAGCGCGTGGATAATGCTGGCCAGATCGGCCGGCAGCCAGGTGTCGAGAATCTCGCTGACCTCGGCCAGCTTGTGCTCGGCGATCAGCTCGCAAATCTCGGGCAACGTCAGGTCTTCGAGCATGCTAGGACTCGCAACACAAGGTGCCGCGCCAGGTGAATCGGGCGATAAGCGGCACCGCCCCGAAACAAAGAAAGCTCGCCGATTGTAATTCAACCGGCGAGCCTTCGCACTTGGCTCGGGGTGACAAGCTATGCGCGCGATAACGATGCGTCGACCCCGTTGACGCTACGGCCGCGAAATCGGCGTCCGCGCGGGCGGGTCGCTGGCCGGGAACGATTCGGCCGATGCTTCGTCGACCGCGTCGAACGTGTATTCCTCACAGTGGCCGGCATGAGCCTCATCGAGCACCCGCGTCACCAACAGCGAGGCGTTCGTCACCGCGCGGACCTCGAACGTCTGGCCCGGCCCGATGTACAGCACTTGGCCGGCCGAGATATCGTGCGTGTGATGGTCGATGTTAATACAGACGCGGCCATCTAGGCAGTGGACCGTCGTGGAACCCGCGGCATGGCACGTGGCCAGGTCTTCATTGGCGGTGATCGCGTGCCGGATCAACTCCAACGTGCCACAGCGGAGCAGCACCGTCGAACGGGTTCGCGGCCGGGCTTCGCCGAACGCCTGCACGTTGAGCAAACGACTGGCAGCTTCGTGAGCAATAGTCATCGTCGGCCTTCCGCAACAGAGATGTGTAGTTCCCTTCGCCGATATATCAGTGCAAGTCGTGGTGGTGTCGGTGCTCGTTCGACGTTACTCCGCGTCGCGGGCGGCAATGGCCGTGGCGGTCTTGCTCGCGCCGCTGCTGGTGAAGGTGACGAGGACGACGTCGCCGATTTCGATGTCGCGCAATTGGGCTGGCTTGCCGTTCAAGACGATCTTGGCGTTGGCGGCCACGTCGAACTGTCGTGTGTCGCCGTCCTTCGCAGTGATCGTCAGCTTCCGCTCGACCAGGATCGCCACGCGCCCTTCGGCGGTGCTGGCGGCCGCGATGACCGCGGGGAACAACAGGGCCAGACTCACCAAACCCGCCAGCAGCAGTTTGAGTAACATGATTCGTCCTTTCGCGTTCGCGTGGGTCGGCAACACCCCGGGACGACTTCTCTATTGTAAATCGTCCGGGCCGCTGAAAGCAAAGAGGTGCAAAGCGTGCGCCGCGGCCCAGGTGTCGTTTGCGTTACGCAGTTGCCCGGTTTTCCTGGCAGGCTGCGTCGACTATGTTGAATTGATAGGCCGCTTGAATCACTGGCGACCAGGCATCCTTGAGCGCTAGCAATCGTGAAATCCCGCACAAAGACCACCGAGGCCAATACCTGGCGCGACCGCATTCGCCGCGCTGGGTTGCGCAGCACGCCGGCGCGCGTGGCAATCCTCGAATACTTGCAGACGACGTCGCGACCGGTGACCCATGCCCAGGCGGCCGCCGATCTCGAATCGCGCGGCTTTGACCAGGCCACAATCTATCGCAGCCTGGTCGAGATGGCCGAGGCGGGGCTGCTTACACGCATGGAACTTGGCGATCGAGTCTGGCGCTACGAAGTCCGATCGGCAACGACGTCCGACCAGCCGGCGCACTTGCACTTCTTGTGCGTCGCGTGTGGCAAGATCGAATGCCTGGACGGCACCTCGGTCGAGTCGGCGCTAGCGCCGGCCATCCGCCGCGCCACCGGCGGCACGATCGACGAAGTGTTATTAAAAGGTCACTGCCGCGCGTGCAAGTGAGTGCGGCTTGTTTCGGTCGTGAGTCAGGCCCCGTTCGCACCCTGGCGTTCATTGGGGTGGCCCGGCCGCTCGTCGGCCGGGTTGCGTCAGCAACAAGAAGTACGTGTGACGAGGCACATGGACTTCGTCGCCGAAGCTTCTTCCTGTCGCTAGCGCGACCCAGCCGGCAAGCGGCTGGGCCACCCAAGGATTCATTGCGCGCGCGAGGCGCAGACCAACGCCTTTGGTACGCAAGGGTTGCGTACCCTATAGGCTTCCGAAGGGCCAACGGCCCGTCCCATACCAGCCTGGGGCAACGCCCCAGGTGACGAACCCGCATTAACGACCAAGGGCTGAAAGCCCGCCCCATCAGCGCGCCGCTTCTCGCTGCGCCGATGGTTCGGGCTTTCAGCCCTGATCACAAACTCTGGCGACGATTCGTGGGGCGTTGCCCCACGCTGGTATGGGTCGCACCTTTGGTGCTTAATCTCGAATTACCACTCATCAGTGCGGAACGGCGACGCGGGGCCACCCGACAATGTTCTGCAATCCTAGGGTACATCGCCTGGCGGTTCCGCGTTATCGTAAGGGTTATACGGATTTCTGGGTCCGCGTACGCGCTTACTCAACAGCAAATACGCCGCGACAAAAATGCCGATCGTGATCCCTAGCGAGATTACATACGACCACATCATGGCACCTCTAATCGGCGACTCACCACTCGTCGGTGCGGAAGGGCGAGGCTGGGATGCCGGCGGTGTTCTCCAGGCTCCAGACCGGGTTATCGGCCCAGGCATAGCGCACCGCCACGGGCGATTTCACCTGGGGCGACGAGGCCAGAACCTTGTTCCCTTCGATCCGCGCGTCGGCCCAGACGAACTTCTTGTCCGCGCCGGCGATGACAAACCCCTTTACCGTGCCGTCGCGCGCCCGTAGACCGTCAGCATGGGTCAGGGTAATCTCAACCGTCTCGCCGACAATCTTCGAGCCGGCGTAGAGCGGCCCCGACGACTCGCCCGAGCGGTGGTACACATCGACCAGCGCCCAAGCCGCCAGCCGTTTGCCGACCCCTTGCTTGTTGCGCGGGTGAATGTCGTTCGGCTCGCCCAGACCCAAGGCCACGGCCATGCCGGTGTTCGGCACGCTCAACGTCTTGAGCATTTGCTCGCGCACAATCGGCCACGTGCCGGGCGCGTCGGCTTCGGTTTGAGGCTGGCGAAAGTCGGGGAGTTGCACCCAAGCGAACGGGAAATCATGGTCAAACCGTCCGCGCCATTCGGCGATCATCATTCGCAACTGGTCGCCATAGGCCGCCGCGTAGGGCTTGCCTGAGTTTCCTTCCCCCTGGTACCAGATGGCGCCGCGGCAGCCGTAGGGAATGATCGGCTCGATCATCCCGTTGAACAAATTGCCGGGATGGTTTTGATCGAATTGCGATTGAACCGGCGCGCGGGGCTGGCGCGGCACCTCCTTGCCATCGGCGCGAAGCTGCTTGGCTTTTTCTTTCCACGCGGCGAGTTGCTGTTGATACTTGGCGTCCTCGGCCGCCTGGTCCCACGATTCGGAGTCGCGCTTGGCCCAAGGCTCGGCAATCTGGGCATAGGCCGGCAGCTTGGACTGGGCCGCAATGCTGGTCCAAGCTTCGATCGTCGTCCCGCCGTACGAGGAATTGATCAGGCCGAGGGGTTGCTTCAACTCGGCTTGCAGGTCGCGGCCAAAGAAGTAGGCCGTGGCCGAGAAGCGGCCGACCGTCTCGGGCGCGCAGACGACCCACGTGCCCTGGCAATCGGACTGGGCCTTGGGCTGTGGATTGCGGGCCACGGTGAACATCCGCAACTGAGGATGCCGGGCCGCCGCTTGTTCCTTTTCATAATCGAGCGAGCCGCTGACCAGCATGCCCATGTTCGACTGACCCGAGGCCAGCCAGACTTCACCGACCAGCACGTCGTTCACCGTGAACGTGTTCTTGCCTTTGACCGTCAGCGTCATCGGCTCGGCCGAGACCGGCAGCTTGCTCATTCGCGCCTGCCAGCGCCCGTCGGCCCCGGCCGTCGAGGTAATGGTCTTCGTGCCGATGGTCACGACAACTTGCTCGCCGGGATCGGCCCAGCCCCAGATCGGCGCGCCGGTGTCGGCCTGCAAGACCATGTGGTCCGAAAAGATCGCCGGCAGCTTCACGTCGGCGCGCAGCGCCGAAGCCGTCAGTGACATCGTCGTCAGGGTCATCACGGCCAGCGCCGCCATTCCAGCGCGCCGCCAGTAGTTCAAGCCAGTGTCATTCCGCATGGTTATTGGTCCTTTCCGTCGGTGAGCCAGGCCAGGTTGAATCGGGCCAAGGTCAGGTACGCATAGCTGGTTGGTTTCTTCTTTTCGCTGTCGCGGTCGTTGCCACGCTCGTACAGGCACAGAATCGTTCCATCGGGCAACACGGCCATGTCGCTGTACGCGCTGTAGCCGGCTTCGAGCACGCGATTCACCGGCCAGGTTTTTCCTTCGTCGTAGCTGAGCTTGATCGAGAGGTTCCGCCGGTCTCGCGACTTACCCTCGGCTTCCTTGCCGTCGGCCCGCTGCATGTTGTCGGGATTGGCGAACGCGATCCGGTCCTTGCCCCCCTGGGCGCTGGTCGAGACGCGAATGATGCTGGCCATGCAAATCGGTTCGATCAGGGCCGGGTCGAACTCAGGCTCGCTCCAACCAGTAGCGCCGTCCGCGCTGATGGTGATCAGTCGACGATTTTGTTTCGACTCGCTCCGCACGTTCAGCATTACGCGCCCGTCGGCCAGCTCGACGACGACGGTTTCGTTCGGGCAGATCCATTCCTCGGTGTTCGGCACGGCAATCTCGCCCGCCTGCCAGGTGCGCCCTTGGTCGTCGCTGTAAATGGTCGAGGTGACGCTGGGCCGGTGCGCGTGCCCGCCGGTTCCCGTCGACAGCCAGACCGGCGCGACCAATCGCCCCGTGCGCAGTTGAACACCGTGGGCCGGGCCGGTGGCCAGCACCTTCCAATCATAGCTCGGGCGGAACTTCTCGAACGTGCCGGTGATCTCGACCGGATCGGTCCAGGTGACGCCGTCGTCCTGGCTGCGAATATAAAAGCAGCGGCAGTATTCCAAGCAGTACAACATGTGAACCGTGCCATCCCGATCGGCGAACAGCACCGGGTTGTTGTAGGTCACGTCGTCGGTGTTGGCCAACTTCTGGGCCAGCGCGACCGGATTCTTGGTTTTGGGGCCCGGCACGTTCGAGATCATCACCCGCGGACTGAAACTGCGGCCCCCGTCGGTGCTGCGGCGCAGCATGATGTCGATGGTGTCCCAGTCGCTCTTGCCGGTCCGCCGCGCTTCGCAATAGGCGAGCACCGTTCCCTTGGCGGTGACCACGAGGCCCGGGATCCGATACAACGCGTAGCCCTCGGTGTGGGCCGTGAACAGATCGAGCTGTTCGAGCTTGGGCTCGGCGGCGCGCGCCGGCGCGCCCCAAGATGACAACGACCAGCAGGCCGCCACGGCAGCCATCCACATTCGCGACATGAGTGCAATCCTCTCAGTGCAACGAAGATCTCTTCATCGATTTGGCGAGCAATGGCTCACATCTTACGCCAGGGCGCACGACAAAACGATCATTCCAGCACAGTTCCCTTTCCCCACAGGCCCGTGGCACGAGAACCGCGCGGCTCACCACGCCTGCAGCAAAATGGCCCGGAATTCCAGGTCGGTCTCCGGGTCGTGCGCCTGTAGTTGGATCGTCCCTGGCTCCACGCGCAACCCTTGCCGCGGGTTGGCGTGGGGCGGGCGAGTGTCGGTCCAATCGGTCTGTTGCTGGCCGTTGACCCAGGTGGCCAGGTGCGGGCCATCGGCCACCACCGTCATGCGATAGGGCACATGGTCGCGAGCGACGGGTTGGCGGGCCTGCTGCCGATCGTCGATGCCGCCGGTCGTGTAGCCCCGCTCGTTGTGGGCGTGATCGTACCAGGCGTTATGGAGCTGCGCCTCGTAACCCATCATCGTCCGGCCCGGCTCGTTGCGCAGAAACAACCCGCCGTTGGTGTTGTCCTTGTTAGCACACGCGGTGACCTGGATCAGAAAGTCGCCGAACAGGTTGTTCTCGTTGGTCGGCGCGAACTCCAGCGCGCCGGGGCCGCCGCGGGCGCGGATCGCGCCGTTCTCGACCGACCAGTTCGCGCGACGCTCGGGCGGAGCGCTGGCATACTCGCGCCGGTCCCAGCCGCGCAGATCTTTGCCATTGAACAGCGGCTTCATCTGCGTCGGCAGCAAGTGCAGCGCGCTCACAGCAGCGCCGTCGGCCAACTCGATCGCGCCGGGCAGCAGCGACTCGACTGTAAACACGGTCCAGCCTGGTTTGACCCTGCGAACCTCGACGCCACAGTGAATCGTGCCGGGCTGCTCGACCAGCGCGGCCAGCCGATAGCATGTGAACCGCGTGGTCGTGCGGCCGCCGCGCAGCGATCGTTGTGACTCGTTGCCGGCAAGTTGGGCACCGACCCAGCCGAACGTGCTGCGCCCGTCGAACAGCGCCAGCCACCCGTCGAGCGCTTCGGCGTCGCTGAGCGCGACGCCTTGCGGCCGGCCTGCCGACGCGGTTGTCGATGGTGTCGCGGCGCCCGGCGAACGTGGGGGTGACGAAGCCGTGGTTTGACTGCGCGTTTCTGCCAACAACCGATGGGTCGTGCCGATCACCGTGGCCTCGACCGACGCGTCGAACGGCGCGGGATGCACCGGGTTGGTTGACAGGGTCAGCGCTCGCTCGGCCTCGTAACCTCCTTCCAGCAACACGCGCTTGCTGGGCAGGTAGGTGAACACATCGTTGCAATAGCCGGCCACCCACACCGCGGCCGGGCCAGCCAGCTCGCGCTTCAGACGCAGCGAATAGTCGACCACCGTTTCGCCCGAGATGCCGATCAGTGTCAAGTCATCACCGAACCGCACCACTTGCACCGGCGCGAGATAAGACGTCGGCACGTTGCCCGCTTCGAGCAACCGCAACCGGCGTTCGTCCCAGGAGCGATCGTATTGCTTGTAGCTAGCCGCGTATTCCGAGCCGGTTTCCAGCCGCGCTCGCAGACGCTCGACCGTCGGCGGCGCTTGATAGGCAATCGGCGCTGTGTCGTACGCCATTCGCAGTGGCCCGTTGATGGGTCGCGACTTGGCCTCGAGCGCCGTGGCCAACGCTCGACCGTGATACTCGCTGAACTCGGGCTTGCTGCGCGGATAGCCGTTCTGGTCGGCGCCGCAACCGGTGACAAACAGCGCCGTCGTGCCCGGGTGGGCCGCTTCGATCATGGCCTGGGCATGGCCGGCGTAATCGCCGTGGTACTGCTTGAGGTTGAGCGTGGTGTTGTGACAGGCATAGCCCAACGCGACGGCCAGCAGCGAGCCATCGGGCCGCTCAAGCTTCAGCACCGGCACATCATGGTCGACCGGTCCATCGGGATTCGGCCGGTTCAGGTAAGGATCACCCTGCGGCGAGTCGCTCTTCAGCCGCCGGTTCATGGCAAAGCCACACCGCGCGTGACCATAGGCCAACCGCGCCGGCGCGAGATTGGCCAGCGACTCGTCGATGATGGCCGCCAGTTTGTCGTGCAGGGTCTGGTTGAAGCGCCGGCAGCGCGCGACGCGCTCGGGATCGCGCTCGGCGAACTCGACCTCGGTGTAACACATCTCGGGGCCGCAGTGCGTGTGCGAGCAATTGATCAGCAGCGCCTCGCGTGGCAGCTTGTGCTTCTCGGCCACGTATTGTTCCAGGGCGTCGCGCAGTTGACGCGGCACGTCCAGCAAGTCCATCGTGACCAGGACGAACCGCCGGCCGCCGGTGTCTTGCAGCGCCAGCGCCTTGGCCCCTAGTTCCATCGCCGTTCCTTCGGAGGGCACCACCCGGCTGCCAAAGCCGGCCAGGTACATCGGTTCGGTCGGCGTCACGATGGTCCGGGCCACGCCGGCGCGCCAGGGGGCCGCTTCTTCGGCGGCAAATGTCAGCGATGCGACGAACAATAAAGCGAGCGAAAGGCAGACGCGCATATACAACTCCAAAAGGTCGACGGAGTGATCTGCTGGGGGCGGGGCAGGGGGGCGCAAGGGCCGGCGAGCATCGGGCAGGCACCCCTCAGGATAGCTCCCCCGGCAGTGCGAGTCACGCTATTGCTCGTTATCCGCCGGGTGGTGGCGTCGCGCCAACGCCAGCGGTGTGTTATAGTGCCGCTTCCACGTCGTGGGACGTGTGATGACCTCCCGTGAACCCTCGGTGAGAAGTGCCGTGCCGACCCGACGCGAAAAAGTGGAAGCCATGCTGGCCGAGCAGCCGAACGATTCGTTCTTGCGCTACGCGCTGGCGATGGAGTTCGACAAAGAGGGGGCGCACGACCGGAGCTTGGAGTTGCTGGGCGGGCTGACGCGCGACACACCGCCCCACGTGCCGGCGTTCTTCATGGCGGCCCAGCAATTGGCGCGGCTGGCGCGCGTGGCCGAGGCGCGGACGTTTCTGCGCGACGGGATCAACGCCGCCCGGCAACAGGGAAACACCCACGCCGCCAGCGAGATGTCCGAGCTGCTGATGAGCCTCGGCACGCAGGGGGAATAAGGCGACACGATGAGTAACGAAGTTCGCACGCATTCTTTAGCCCTCGGTCAATGACCGGGGGCGTTCGAGACTCAAGTGGTTATTGGCCTGCGACGTCTCGACCCTCCCCCTGCCCCTCCCTGAGAGGGAGGGGTGTTTGTCGCACGCGGCTGAGAAGTTACGCTCGGCGCGTTCGTACTATCCTCCACTCGGTTCGATATGGACCAGCACGTCGCGGATGGTGACGATGTCGGTCACCAGCGTTTCCTTGACCCGGTGGCCGATCGAGTGTCCTTCCTTGACACTGATCTGCGGGTCAACCTGCACGTGGATGTCAACCAGGTGTTCGAGCCCGGACTTGCGGACGTGCAGCTTTTCGATCGCGCGTACGCCGGGCACGGCGCTGGCCGCGTGGCGAATCTGCGCGAGCAGCGTTTCGTCGGCCTGCCGGTCCATCAGTTCTTGCAGGCTTTCCCAGCCCAGGTGCCCCGCCGCCCAGAAGATGATCGCCACCACGACGAACACGGCCAGCCCGTCGGCGTGCGCGAGCCCCGGCCCGCCCCACTTGGTCAGGCACAAACCCCACAACACGATCAACGACCCAAAGGCGTCGAGTCGCTGGTCCCAAGCCGCCGCCAGGACCGCCTGCGACCCGGTCGCTCGGGCCACACGCCGCGAGTAGCGAAACAACCCTTCGTTCAATAGCACGCTGGCCGCCGCGATCACCACGCCGTAACCATGCGGCTCGGGTCGATCGACGTTCCAGTGATGACAGGCCTCGACCAGCAGCCAGACGCCCGAACACAGCAAGAGCAATGCCACGACCAGCGCGGAGATGGCTTCGATCCGCATGTGGCCATACGGGTGCTCGCGATCGGCGGGGCGCTGGGCCCAGACGAGCGCGCCCAGGATGCTGAGCGAAGCCAGCGAGTCGCCGAACGAATGAACCGAATCCGAGAGTAACGCCAGCGAATGCCCAGCCCAGCCGCCGATGGCCTTGGCCACGCCCAAGGCGAGCGTCACGACCGCGCCGCCGACGGCGGCACGGCGACTTTGCCGATAGAGTTCGGCCAGGGCGCGATGTTTGGCGGCCAATGCGTCGGTCATGCGGACCATCGTAGGCCACCAGCGCCATCAATCCCAGCGTCGCGAACCATGTTTGTCGCGTATCAAGCTGCGGGGATGGCGAGCCCGGGGCGTTCAAGGTTACAATTTGGCGATCGAGCAATAGCCACACCATTTTCTCACGCCCGCGCGGCGTGAATCACTCGGGAGACACGAGCGATGACGCGCTGGATTCTGTCGGGTTTGATCTGCTGCCTGGTGGCGAGCGCCTTGCGCGCGGAGAACTGGTCCAACTGGCGCGGGCCGACCCAGAACGGCGTCGTGGCCGGTCACAACTTTCCGACCGAGTGGAGCGACACCAAGAATGTCGCCTGGAAGGTCAAGCTCCCCGGCGCCGGCGCGTCGACGCCCGTGGTCTGGGGCGATCAGATCGTCCTGACCTGCGCTGTCGATGGCAAGAACGCGGTGCTGGGGCTTGATCGCGCGGGCAAGCAGCGCTGGCTGGCGAAGCTCGACGACGAGCGCTCGGGCAAGCACAAGAAGGCGACCGGCTGCAACCCCTCGGCCGTGACCGACGGCGAGCTAATCTACGCCTATTTCAAATCGGGCAACCTGGCATGTCTCGATATGAAGGGGCAGGTCAAGTGGCAGCACAACCTGCAAGCGGAGTACGGCGAGGACACCCTCTGGTGGGATCTAGGAACGTCGCCGGTGCTGACCAAGAACTATGTCGTGGTGGCGGTCATGCAAACCGGGCCGTCGTACCTGGTGGCGTTCGATAAGCAGTCGGGCGCGTTGGCTTGGAAGCAAGATCGCAACGTCGACGCGCCGAGCGAAGCGGCGCAAAGCTACTCGACGCCGATCGTTACCCAGGAGCACGGCCAGGAAGCCCTGATTGTGTTGGGCGCCGACTATGTCACCTGCCATGCCGCCGAGACCGGCGTCGAATTATGGCGTGTCGGCGGGTTGAACCCGACTCAGCACAAGTTCTTCCGCTCGATCGCTTCGCCGGTCATTGCCGAGGGGATGGTCGTCGCGCCGTACGCTCGGGCCGACTCGATCACCGGGGTTCGCCTGGGTGGCAGCGGCGACGTGACCAAGACCCACGTGGCTTGGACGCGCGAAGAAAAAGGAGTCGGCGCCGATGTGCCGACGCCGGTCGCGGAGGGCAAGCGGTTCTACAACTGCAACGACAAGGGGGAAGTCTCCTGTCTGGACGTGGCGACGGGCAAGACCATTTGGACCGGTCTGACCGAGAAGCACCGCCGCGCGTACAGCGCGTCGCCAGTCCTGGCCGACAGCAAGCTGTACGTCACGCGCGAAGACGGCAAGACGTTCGTGCTGGCCGCGGGTGACGAGTTCAAAATCCTGGCGGCCAACGAGCTGAACGAAGAGATGGTCGTGGCCACGCCGGTGCTGGTCGATCACCAGATTCTGATTCGCGGCCTGGAACATTTGTACTGTATCGGCCAGTAACAATCGTTCCGCCGTCCATCGCCAACCACGGGGCACACCACCGGTGAGCTTGGGACCGCTGTTCCATTGGATCGACCAGCACAAACACTCGCTGCTGCTCACGCTGCTGTGCGTGGGGTTGCTGGTCCAGCCGCTGTTGCACTTTCGCAGCGAGCTGTACAGCTACATGGTCTTTCTGGCCGTGTTCATGGTGATCCTCGAGCGGCGCTGGCAGCGCGTTGTCGCCTTGTTGGCCGGTGTGCCCGCCGTGGTGTGCGAGGCGATCAGCTATCTTGCCGACGAGCCCTACCGGTCGTGGGCCCGGGCGGGGAATCTGGCGCTGGTAATCGTGTTCATGGTGTTCGGCGTCACCACCATCTTGGGGACGATCTTCAACCTGAAGCGGATTCGCCGCGATCATGTGATCGGCGCGTTCTCGGGGCTGGTCCTGGCCGGCGTGGCGTGGGGAAACTTGTATCTGCTCATCGAGATGGTCGCCCCTGGCTGCTTTCACGTCCGCGATGAAGTGGCCTGGCGGTTGCAAGACGAACAGATGCGCCACTTTCTGTTCAACCATCTGAGCTTCTCGACCCTGACCACCATCGGCACCGGCGACATCGAGCCGGCGGTTCCTTTCGTCCAGACGCTGGCCTGGTTCGAGTCGTTGTTCGGCCAGTTCTACGTGGCGGTTTTCATCGGCCAATTGATCGGGCTCAAGCTGTCGCAGGCCGGCGGCCCGACGCCGGGTCAGTTTCCGTCGCCGGGCGATCGCAAGTAAACGGTCAGCCACTCGGCCACCCGATCGAACAGCGCGATCGGCAGCGGATGCCCCTGACCGTGGTTCAACAGCCCGGCCGGCGCGACGTCATCGTAAAGGCGGTAGATCGGCAACGCCGCGTGCAGATAGGGCCAACTCCGCTGGCCGTCGGCCGCGCCGCGTCCTTGCTCGCCCCCAATCACCAGGAACGGCCGCGGCGCGATCAGCGCCGCCAGCTCGTGATGGTTGCGCGGGAAGCCGGGCTCGTGGATGGCCGTGCCCAAGTACCACGGCGCGTCCCAGTTGGTCGAACGCAAGCCAAGCCCCCCTTCGCTGGCCACGGCGGCGCGAATCCGGTCGTCGAAAGCCGCCAGGTACAGCGTCTCTTTCGCCCCCAGCGAGTGACCGACCGCGCCGACGCGCAGCGGATCGACCTCGGGGACGTTGCTGACGATGTCGACGGCGCGCTGGGCGTCGTACAACATCTTCCGCATGCCAAGCGCCGCGGGATGCCGGGCCTTCAACACGGCCACGGCGTCGTTCAAGGTTGCCCCGTCCTGCCAGAGGAAGCAGCGCGGGCAGAGGACCACAAAACCTCGCTCGGCCAGGAACAGCCCGAGGTGCTTGTTCGGCTCACCCGTGACGCCGGCGATCGGGTCGATCGTTTCCTTGGTCGTGGGATGCAGCGCGACCAGTGCCGGCTGTGAATGGCGAAAGAAGGCGCCGCGCGGCCGCAGCAGATAGGCTGTGATGTGCTGCCCCGGTTCGTTCTCGTACTCGATCAACTGCCGATCGACCTTGTCGAGTGATTCGGTTCGCAGGACTTTGAACGACGTCGCGGTCGGCGCGGCCGGCATGGGGCCCAGGAAAGCGAGCCAGGCCTTGCGCAGCTTCTCGCGCTGCGGCTGCCAGCTTTCACGCGTCAGCGTCTGCCCGGCCGGCCAGAGCGGGCTAAGCGCCGGCTCGCTGCTCGCGACACCGCGCGGCTGCACCTCGGCCAGCCAAGGGACTTGTTTTGGCGTCGGCTCGGCGGCGAACGATGCGCTGCCGACCAGCAGGAGAAGCGAAAGTGTGGCGAAACGTACCATGTGACCCATCAGCATACGGGTGAACAAAACCCTTCTCCCCCCGGGAGAAGGTGGCCGAAGGCCGGATGAGGGTCAGCGTCGACTGAGTGGAAGGCGTGACATTAGGCCACGTGGACCCTCATCCGGTTCGCTGCGCTCACCACCTTCTCCCCGGGGGAGAAGGGTTAAAGACGAAACAACTCTCTGCGCTCACTCTTCTCCGCAGTTAAACAACACCGTCGCTTACTTCCCTGCCGCGGGTGGCTCGACCACGGGCAAGACAATGTGCGACGGACGATCGGCGCCACAGTAGATTCGATTCACCTGGACCACTGCCGCCTCGCCCGGCGCCATCGGCCGGCCGGTGCCGGGGTTCACGTCGAACCGCGGCGAATTGCTCGACGTGACCGTCACGCGAATGCTGTGCCCGCGGTTGAACACCACGCTGGTCGACCAGCAGTCGACCTCGACTTCGACGGGCTGATCGGGCGTCAGCAGTTCCGGCTTCTCGAACGAGTTGCGATGCCTGAGCCGAAGCATCCCCTCGGCCATGTTGTAGCTCTTGCCGTCGGGATACACGTCGCAGAGCCGAATCGACAAGTCGGTGTCGACCGCCGACGAGCTGATGAACACCTTGGACCGCACGCGGCCGGTGACTTCCATCGGATACGTCAGCGGGTTGGTGGTGAACGTCAACACATCGGTTCGCTGTTCAATCGGGTTCTGCAACCGCGGCCCGCGCTGGATCGTCAGGTTGCAGCCGCCGAGCGTCGGGCAAGGATTGTCCGGCTCGAAGCGATAGGCCAGCGAGTCATCCGCGTCGCTCGACTTGTCGGTGGTCAGGCTCCCCCCTTTGCGGAAGTAGAACGGCGTCGCCTGGCTCGCGACGGGCCAATCGTCGGCGTAGCGCCACTCGTTCCCCGGCGCGTCCGGGTTGCGCACGTCCCCCATCACGTAATAGGCCACGGCCGGCTCGCGCATGGCGCCGTTGTCGACGTTGAGCAGGTGATAATCGAGCCACCGCCCCACGTCGTAGGCCTGGGGAAACTCGACCTTCGGAAAGCTCAGGTCGGCGCCGTCTTCGTTCTTGCCGACGGCGTGCGTCCAAGGGCCCATCACCAGCTTCTGCTTGCCTTGGGCGTTTGGCCCGCCGTGGTGTTGCCGGCCGACGAACGAATCGATCGTCCCTTGAGCAAACGTGTCGAACCAGCCGCCAACGTGGACGGCCGGCGTGTTCATCTCGGCAAATCGCAGTGTCGTGTCCTGGGTCCGCCAATAGTCGTCATAGTTGGGATGCGCGCGGATGATCAGCCCAGCCCGTGGGTCAAAGCGATTGGTCCGCGTCCAGTTGTCGGTCTGTTCCAGCCGAAGCGCTCCGCCGACATAGGTGGCGTGGTGGTACATGCTGGCGGCGGCCACCGAGATGTGTTGCGCCGTGACGCCCGGCGCGCCGTTCGCCGCCAGGAAATTCTGCGTAATACCTCCGGCCGAACCGCCGATCGTCACTAGCCGGCCGTTGGACCAAGGCTGCTGGTGGATCCAGGCCACGGTGTCGGCCCCGTCCTGGTGCTCGCCCCAGCCACAACCAATGAACGGCAGGTTCTCACCCTCGGAACCGAAGCGGCCCCGCATGTCCTGCGACACGACGGCCAAGCCGCGCGCGGTCTGACTCTTGGCAAACCCTTCCCCCTTGGCGCGGTTGTAAGGAGTGCGCATCAGGATGACAGGGAACGGCCCGGCGCCGCCGGGCAGAAACACGTCGGTCGCCAACCGCACGCCGTCGCGCATCGGCACCATCACCGTCTGGCGAACCGGTTCGAGCTGCTTCGATTTGCGCAGCCCTTCGATCGCCGTGGTCCACTCGGCCTTGTCGACTTTTTCGTCCTTGTTCGTGTCGGCGTTGCGGAGGAAATAGTCGAGCCGGTCCCCCCAGTCTTGCCCGTAATTCATCACCACGTATTTGCCCATGTCCAGTTGCTCGGCCGTGGTCAGCACCTGGTCCTTGTTCTTGTCGAACATCGGCACCAGCGCGTTCAGCTTGTCGAGCGCCCCGGCCAGCGCCGCGGCCGTCTGGGCCGGCGGCTCTTGCTTGGCGCCGTCGGCGGCTTGTGCCGTGGACCAAGCGGCGAACGCGAACGAAGCGGCTACGAAAGCAAACGTCGAGCAACGCGGCATGATGAACCTGAGAATAGGCAAAGGAGAAACGTCGGGCGGCAAAGATCGGCGAGCAGTCGTCGATGGATACCCCGTCGGTGGCTCGCTGGTTTCGCCGATTCGCTCATTCTATCGCGCCGGGTTGCCGCCTGCGCCGTTCCGTCACACCCATTTCGGCGGCCGGCTCGTGGCGGCGCGCCTCCCCCCCGGCTATGCTGGCTTTCACCCCGCCTGCGTTTCAGTGTCCCCTCACATCCGCTCCTCCCCTTGAAAGTCCGCACCATGCCCTTTCCTCGGCGACAGTTTCTCAAAACCGTGGCTGCCACCGCGGCGGCCGGCCACCTGTTTGGCGCGGCGCGCTTGCAGGCCGGCCCGCTGGCCAGCGACAACCCGACGATTCAGCGGGCGCGCCAGGTCGGCCTGTCCCTGTTGTCGCCGAGCGATGCCCAGTTGCAGCACGGTCTCGAGCTGCATGCCGCGTCGCTGGTCTTTGACAGCTATGGTTTCGCCCCCCGCGCGGCCATCGACGGCGCCGCCTATCAACAGGCGGTCGACAGCGGCGCGACGAACGACGAGTTGAACGATCTGCGCGAAGAGATGTCGATGACTCGGGCCGCGACCAACGAACTCGAGCGGCGCGAGTTCTTCGACGCCCTGCGCGCGGCCGGCGTGACGTGCATCTTTCAGAACGCCGGCGAGGAAGGAAACGACCCGCTCCGGCTCATCAGGCGGCTGTCGCGATTCACGTTCGCGACCGATCACCTGGCGCCGGACTGTGCCAAGGCGATCAGCCCCGCCCAGGTCGCGGCGGCCAAACAGGCCGGTCGGCACTGCCTGGCCTTCACGACCAATGGCGTGCCGCTGCGACTGCATTGGGAGAGCACGCGCGACGAGCTGCGCCACGTGCGGTTGTTCCACGAGCTGGGCGTGCAGATGATGCACCTGACCTACAACCGCCGCAATCCACTCGGCGACGGCTGCGGCGAGGCCAACGATGGCGGGCTGAGCGACTTTGGCCACGAAGCGGTCGCCGAGTTGAATCGACTGGGGGTAATTGTCGACGTCGCCCACAGCGGCTGGCGCACCAGCCGCGAAGCCGCCCTGGCGTCGCGCCGGCCGATGGTCGCCAGCCACACCACCTGTGCCGCGCTGCATAAGCATTATCGCGGCAAGCCCGACGACACCATCCGCGCCATTTGCGACACCGGCGGGCTGATCGGCATCTGCTGCATTCCGAAGTTCCTGGGGGCCAAGGGTGACTTGGTCGCGCTGCTCGATCATCTGGACTATGCCATCAAAACATTCGGCGCCGAGCACGTGGCGATCGGCACCGACATTTCGTACGTTTCGCGGTTCGACAAAGCCGAGCGCGACAAGGTGGGCAAGCGCGGCGATGGGCGGTCAGCCCTGTCAGTGCAAGGCCCGCGCTGGGAGCACCTCTGGCCGGCCGATCACTTCAAACCCGCGGAACATGCGGTTGAAAGCCTGGCTTGGACCAATTGGCCCCTGTTTACCGTCGGGCTGGTGATGCGCGGCCACGGCGACGACACCATCCGCAAAGTGCTGGGCGAGAACGTGCTGCGCGTCTGGCGCGAGAATCAACGCGCGACCACGATTGAGTCGAGCGCCGCGGCTAAGTAAGCTCTGTGGAACCACCTCAACCAAGGTCACCCATCATGCAACGTCGACAATTCCTGCAAACCACTCTGGCCGGCGCGACAGCGCTGGCGCTGCCACAACTCGCCGCCCGCGCGGCCGACTCGGCGGCCGATCCTTACCTGGGGCTGAAGGTGGGCGTGGCGTCCTACTCGCTGCGCAAGTTCACGCTGGACCAGGCCATTGCCATGACCAAGGAACTGGGCCTGCGCTATATCTGTCTGAAGGATATGCATCTGCCGATGAAGTCGACCGCGGCCGAGCGGCGCGAAGCCTATGACAAAGTCGCCGCGGCGGGTCTGGTGATGATGGGCTGTGGCGTGGTGAACATGAAGAAGGAAGACGAAGAGATTCGCAGTGTCTTTGAATACGCCAAGGAAGCCGGCATGCCGACGATCGTTTGCAGCCCCGACCCCGAGGGGATGAACACGATCGAGAAGCTGGCCAAGGAATACGACATTCGCATCGCGATCCACAATCACGGCCCCGGCGACAAGCGTTGGCCGTCGCCGCTCGACGCGCTGCGAGCCGTCGAGGATCGTGACGAGCGGCTGGGCATCTGCATCGACGTTGGCCACACGGTTCGCATCAACGAAGATCCCGTGGCGGCCATCCAGCGCTGCGCCAAGCGGCTGTACGATTTCCATCTGAAGGACGTCACCGCCGCCGCGGCCGAGGGGAAGCCCGTCGTCATCGGCACCGGCGTCATCAACATTCCGGCCGTGCTCAAGGCGCTGCTCGACGCCAAGTTCGCCGGGCACCTGGGCCTGGAATACGAGATCGACGCCGACAGCCCGTTGCCGGGCATGAAGCAATCGCTCCAGTACGTCCGCACGTCGCTGGCGAAGTTGGCGTAGAAGCCGACGCACCCATCATCACGCGGCCCGCGCAAACCCTTCTCCCCCGGGGAGAAGGTGGCCGAAGGCCGGATGAGGGTCAACTCTGAGTTCAGTGCAAATCCAGCCTGACGCGGAACCCTCATCCGTCGGCTAGCGCCGCCACCTTCTCACGGGGGGAGAAGGGTTGAGACTGACTCGCGCGCTAGGCCTTCTCGCGCTCGAGCGCCACGCGGGCTGCCTTGCGCCAGGGGCCTTCGGCTGGGTCGTCGGCGATTCGCTGGTAGATCGTCATGGCGTCGCGTGTTTCGCCGGCCCAGTACAACGTCTCGGCCAGCCGCACCCGCGCGGCCCAGGCCCGGGCTTGCTCGCGCGGCGTCCCCGACTGGGTCGCCGCGGCGAACAGCTTGTCATTGCCCGCTTCGGGAAAGCTGGCCAACGCTTCGAGCGCCGCCAATCGTACCGTCGGGTCCGAGTCCTTGAGCGCGTTGGCCGTGGCTGCCATCGCGTCGCGCCAGCGGCCTTGTCCCAGCGCGCCGAGCACGCCGGCGCGGAACTCGGGGCCGACGGCCCGATTCAACTCGCGAGTCAACGCGAACACCGAGACAATTGTGGGGATCGAGCCCAGCACGCCGCGCACCGCGTCGCGCACATCAAGGTCTTGCAACGCACGGGCCAGCTCGGGCACTTGGGCGTCGTCGGCGATCGTGGCCAGAATCTGGCACAGGTAGCGCCGCGTCGCAGCCGCGTGCTGGGGAATCTGTGGCGGCGGCGCGCCATCGGGCACATTGGTCATTCGCGGTCCCGCCGGCGGGTCGACCTTGGCATTCAGCTCAGCGACCAGCGCATCAGCCAGCGCGCCGCGCTCGGCGGCTTTCTTGGGGTCGATCAGCGCGTCGGCCGCCTGCCGCAGCGCGCGCCGGGCCTGCGACACGACCACTGGATCGTCGCTGTCGAGCTGCGTTACCAGTTCGGCCACGTTTTCGATCATGACTGCGCTCATCATTTGTTCCCGCTCACAGATGCCAGGTTCCGCGCATCGGCCGCGACAGCAATCGACTGGCCGCGTCGTCGCCGACAAACTGCTCGCGCTGAGGGTTCCAATGCAACGGTCGGTCGAGCCGCACGGCAATGTTGGCCAGATGGCACAGCGTAACCGCGCGATGGCCGATCTCGACGTCGCAGCGCGGTCGCTCGCGCGAGCGCAGGCAATCGAGCCAGTTCTCGTAATGCCGCTGATAGCTCTGGGTCAGTCGGTTCTGATAGTCGACCGCCTCGGCGTCGGCGTTCAGGATTTCAGGATGCTCGGCTTGCAACCGCCGCCGCGAGACCGACAACCAGCCGCTGCTGCCATAGATTTCCACAATGTTCGACCGCGGTGACTTCTCGGAGGTCATCAACACTTTCAGGTTCTGGTGCTGCCCGTAGGTGAACTCGACGTTGAAGTTGATGGCCACGTCGTTGGGCAGGTCGGGGCGAAAGACGCCCCTCCCCGCGACGTGCGTGGGGCCCGAGTCGTCGGCGCCGATCAGCCACTGGGCGATGTCGCATTGGTGCGCCCCGTGGTCGGTCATCATGCCCCCCGAGTAGTCGGAGCGCCAGCGGAACAAGTAATGACAACCGTTCGGCGTGTAGTCGGTGTACGGGGCCGGCCCCAGCCAAAAGTCCCAGTCGAGCCCCTCCGGCGGCGTGGCGGGCTTTTGCCAGGTGCCGGTCGGTGACGAGCCGATGTGCAGCGCAATTCGCTCCAGCTTGCCGATCGCGCCACGGCGGACCAGGTCGTAGGCCTGCTGGAAATAATACTTGTCGGAACGCTGCTGGCTGCCGGTCTGAAAGATTGCGCCGTAGCGGCGTGCGGCCGCCACCATGGCGCGTCCCTCGGCCACGGTCAGCGACAACGGCTTTTCACAATAGACGTCCTTGCCGGCTTCCATGGCCGCGATAGCCACCAGCGCGTGCCAATGGTCCGGCGTCGTCACGACCACCGCGTCCAGATCGGGACGCGCCACCAGATCGCGAAAATCGTGATACATCGCCGGGGCCTTTGCGCCCGAGGCGACGACATCTTGCGCGGCCAGGGCCCGATGGGTCTCGTCAACGTCGCAGACCGCCCCCACGCGCACCCGGGGATTGGTGAGCAGCAACTTGCGCAAGTGCTGTCGGCGGCCAAAGTCGCCACAGCCGACCAGCCCGACGACGGTGCGATCGCTCGGCGCCGGCGCGGCCGCGCGGCTCAGGCTGCTCGAGGCAATGATCGTCGGCGCGGCCAGCAGTGCCGGTCGAACGAACAGTGCGGCGCTAACCGCCGTGCGCCCGACGAACGCGCGCCGACTGATCGACGATTGTTTCTTCATCTCATCGCCCTCAAGGATCCTTGAACGTCTCAACCATCACGCGGCGCGCAGCAACCCTTCTCCCTCCGGGAGAAGGTGGCCGAAGGCCGGATGAGGGTCAACTCAGCATCGAGTACCAGACCAGCCTGACGCGGGACCCTCATCCGTCGGTTAGCGCCGCCACCTTCTCCCGGTGGGAGAAGGGTTCAATGGCTAAAGTCCTCAACCAAAGTACGTCGAAATCGGCGCGCGGCGGTCGCGGGCCACGTGAATCCAAATATGCACATGCGGCGCGCCGCGGAAGAACCAGGTCAGCGCCGGCCCTTCGAGCCGCCAGTTGTCCCACACGCCGTCACGCCCCAGATCGCGTTCGCGATAAAACGCCAGCGAACAAGCCGGCAGGCCCCCTTGCTCGCGCAAGCAATCGCGCACCTGGTTGGCATAGCGTGGCTGGTACGGCGCGATCAAGGCCTCGACCAACCCTTCGAGCGTGAACACCTGCTCGCGCCCCAGCTTCGCCAACGACAAGCCTGGCGACTTCTCGCCAGGGCGGCGAAAGCGAATGTCGGACTCGCGGCGCGGCTCGTCCCAAGGCGTGTCGTCGGCGACCGTCGTGCGATCAATTTCCCCCACGTACTGGAACAGCGGCAAGTTCTCGTCGACCAGCGCCTCGCGCTGTTGCCGCTTGTCGAGAAACTGGTAAACCTGGTTGGCCGTCTCGCCCTGGGGCCAAAAAATGTTGCCCGGGTGACCGAACTGTTCATAGAAGCCCGTCGGCTGATGCCCGTGGGAAATGCCGCCGCCAAACGCCGCCAACGATTCATCCTGGACCGTCGCGCGCGACGTCAGGTGAAAGCCGGTGATCGCGCATTGGCACGTGCCACTGGCCGGGTCACCAAAGATTGCCAGCGCCTGATCCCCTCCCCACGGCAAGCCGCTGTCGTCGCGGGCCTGCCGTTGCAACGCCCTGACCCAGGCGGGGCGAAACGTCGTGCCCATGACATTGAGCACCAACTCGCGTTGCTCGTCCGTGTAAAACTCGCTTCCCAGTCGGTGCGGCGTGATCAGCCAGGCGTTGGCCAAATGGGTCCGCAGCAAGATGCCGTTCGGGTCCGCCTGCCACAGCGGCTTGCGCTTGTACTGGATGTTGACGCGAAAGTCCCAGTCGAAGCAGACTTCGCGCCGCTGCTCGGGCGTGAACGAATCGTACAGCGTTTTGATCGCCCGCCGTGTATCGTCGGCGGTCGCACCGTCGGACGCGGCCCACGAACGAGCCGGCAAGGCGGCGGCCACCGCGCCGGCCGTGGCGGCTTTGATCATAGCGCGGCGCGAGAGGGTTTGCTTAGCCGGCGTTTGCATGATCTTTACTCCGGCGTGAATCTTTCTTGGTTCGTAAGCCGCGCGGCAGAGTCGCGGCCTTGGCTCGCGTCGACGTCCGTTCTGACGTGCCACCGGTCAGCGACAGCCAGACGGTGGTGGCAAAGTGCCGCGCGGCCACCGCGGGGTCGATCTTCAAACGCCCCGCCAGCCAGTGCCGGGCAAAGTGCGTCAGCGGGCCAAAGACCAGCGACGTGTACAAATCGTCGGGCACGTCGATCAGCTCGCCCCGCTCGGCGAACGGGCAGAGCCACGCGCTCAGGGCTTGCC
Organism: Planctomycetota bacterium; assembly: GCA_018242585.1. Taxonomy (NCBI): domain Bacteria; kingdom Pseudomonadati; phylum Planctomycetota; species Planctomycetota bacterium. The sequence continues at coordinate 87,243 of JAFEBQ010000005.1, read as the reverse complement.
GCGTGCGGCGGTTCAACTCGTCGACGTGGGCCGCGTCGTCGGCCGACAGATCGGCCGTGGCCACCCGCAACAGGTACATCGCCCAATCGCGATTCTTGACGACCCACTGGAAGTAGCTCCGCACGATCGCGCGCAGGCCGGCTTCGAGGGACGTCTGGCCCTGCATCGCGGCCCGGTACAACTCGGCGAGCTCCTCCATCCCCTCGACGTACAAGGCGACGGCGATGGCCTGCTTGCTGCCGAAGTGGTGATAGATGCTCCCCGAGCTGGCCCCCGAGGCATCGCGAATCTGCTCGATGGTGGCGGCCTCGACGCCGTGCCGCAAAAAGCAGCGCAATGAGGCGTCGAGGATCGACCGCCGCCGCTTGCTGGTCTGTTTCCGTCGTTTCAGGTCGGTGCTCATGGCTAGAACATTATTCTAGAATTATGTTCTAGTCAAGGAAAAAATCCGCGGGGGGATTTGCCACGGAGACACAGAGGGCGCGGAGGAAGACACGGAGCCGGCGGAGAGGGAGACGAGCGGGGAATCCGACCGTTTAGCCGCAGGGCCAAAGGCCCGCGCGCAGCCCGCGTTCAATCGACACTTTGAACCACTGCACGCGACTGGGCGATTTGCGCGCGAATCCGCGCCATGACTTCATCAACGGGGCTGACGCGGCCTGCCTCCATGTCAGCAATTCCTTCGCGCAAGGCGGCCAAGTCTTCACGCGCTTGCAAGATTTCCATTGTGGCAGGGTCAACCAGGAAATAGACGCGTTGCGTCTGATCGTCCTCGACGAGAACCGGGCCCGGACTGCGCCCCAAGGCTTCGCGTTGTTCAGAAGTGATCTTTGGCGTCATGTTAACAGTTTGCTCCTGGCGGCATGGGATGGCCAGTTTTCGCTGGAAGTGTATTCAATTCACGCCGCAAATGCGACCTTCCGGAATCTAGCAAATCGCGGTTTTGGCTGCGACAATGGCACGTCTCCCTGCCTATTGTATCCAGCCAGTTGTTCTACCTCGTCACGAGTTGGTTGCTATGTTCCGATTGAGTTCTCTGTCGATCGTGTTCTCTGCACTGTTCGTGGCCGTCACGGCCTGGGCTGATGAGTTCCCCCAGCCTTACAACAGCGAGCCGGCCAAGTTCGGCGAGCCGCTGCCGCCGGAAAAGGCCGCCGCGACGATGCGCGTTCCCGCCGGCTTCCAGGTCAACGTCTTTGCGGCCGAGCCGAACGTGCGCAACCCGATCGCGCTCAGTTGGGATCCGCGCGGCCGACTGTGGATTGCCGAGAACTTCACCTATGCCGAGCGGCCCAAGAAGTTCGAGTTGGCCCTGCGCGATCGAATTGTCATTCTGCCCGACGCCGATGGCGACGGCCGCGCCGAGCAGCCGATCGTCTTTGCCGACGATATTCAGGCGCTGACCAGCATCGAGTGGAGCGCCGAAGGGGTCTGGGCCATGTGCCCGCCCCAGTTGATGTTCATTCCCGATCGCAACCGGGACGATCGGCCCGACGGGCCGGCCCAGGTGATCCTGGACGGCTTCACGATTCCGGCCGAAAGCTTTCACAACTTTGCCAACGGCCTGCGGTGGGGACCCGATGGCTGGCTGTACGGTCGCTGCGGCGCGTCGGCGCCGGGCAAGATCGGCGCGCCCGGCACGCCGGTCGAACAGCGCGTGCCGTTGAACGGCGGCGTCTGGCGCTATCATCCCACGCGCAAGGCATTCGAGCCCCTGTGCCACGGCACGACCAATCCTTGGGGGCACGACTGGAACGCGCACGGCGAAGGGTTCTTCATCAATACGGTGAACGGCCACTTGTGGCACCTAATCCCCGGGGCGCACTTCGTTCGACCCCATACCATCGACCCGAACCCGCGGGTCTACGAAGCCATCGACATGCACGCCGACCATTGGCACTGGGACACGGGCAAGACCTGGGCCGACTCGCGCAGCGCCACGGGCGAGCACGACCGGCTGGGGGGCGGCCACTCGCACATCGGCGCGATGGTTTACCTGGGGGACCAGTGGCCCGCTGAATATCGCGGGCGGTTGTTCACGTTGAACCAGCACGGCCGGCGGGTGAACGACGAGCAACTCGAACGCAAGGGGAGCGGCTACGTCGCCCACCATAACCCCGACATGATCTTCTCGGCCGATCCGTTTTTCCGAGGGATCGACTTGACCTATGGCCCCGACGGCAGCGTGTTCATCCTCGACTGGAGCGACGCCGGCGAATGCCACGACGCCGACGGCGTGCATCGCACGTCGGGACGCATCTTCCGCGTGACCTATGGCACGCCCGCAGCCAAGCCGCCGATGGACGTGTCGAAGCGCGACGCCGCAGAGCTGGTCGCGCTGCACAAGCACAAGAACGAGTGGTTCGCGCGGCAGGCGCGCTTGGAGCTGCGGGCTCGCGCCGCGTCTGGCGATGAATTGGACCTGGGCGGGGCGATGGCTGCGCTCGAAAAGATCGCCCGCGAAGACACGGACTCGGCGAACCGGGTGCGCGCGGTCTGCACGTTGCACGCGCTCGATCGGGGCCTGCCACTCGAAACGCTGCTCCGTGACAAGGATGAACACGTGCGAACCTGGGGCGTGCGGCTGGCGCTCGACACCATGCCCATCGATACGATCTTCGGCCCCGGGCCAAACGTGGCCAAGAACATCGAATTGAAGCCACTCGTCCCATTAGTCGAACTCGCCAGCGCTGACGATTCAGGGTTGGTCAAGTTGGCGCTGGCCAGCGCCCTGCAACGGCTGCCGGTGAACTATCGTTGGCAACTAGCGCTCACCTTGGCGAAGGACTCTGCTTTTGCCGAAGATCACAACCTGCCAGCCATGGTCTGGTTCGGTCTGATCCCGGTAGCCGACGCTCACCCCGAGCAAGTCGTAACGGTCGCTGCCTTCGCCAAGTGGCCCAAGTTGCGACAGTGGATCGCTCGCCGCCTGTCGGAGGATCAGTCAAAACGTCCAGAGCCGCTGAATCTATTGCTGAGTGCTGCCGTCGACATCCATCCCGACTTTCTGGCCGACGCGCTGGCCGGCATGACCGACGGGCTGGCGGGCCTGCACAAAGCGCCGAAGCCCGCGTCGTGGGAAAAGGTACAAGCCGCCGTCGAGAAAACCGGTGACGAACACCAGCGCGAGTTGCTGCGCGACTTAAGCGTGCTGTTCGGCGACGGCCGCGCGCTCGACGAAGTCCGCAAGATCGCTCTGGACGGCAAGGCCGACTTGAATCAACGCCGTGTGGCCCTCGAAACTCTGATCCAAAGCAAGCCGCCCGAGTTGCGCGAGATTTGCGAGCAACTGCTCGGCGTCCGGTTCTTGAACAGCGTGGCGGCGCGCGGGCTCGCCCTGTTCAACGACCCGAAGATCGGCGTCAAGCTGGCCAAGAGCTATCGCTCGTTCCACCAGTCGGAGCGCGGCGCGGTGATGGAAACGCTCGTCTCGCGGCCCACGTTCGCGGCCGCCATGCTCGACGAGATGGCCGCCGGCAAGATCGCCCCGGCCGATCTCTCGGCGTTCCAGGCTCGGCAGATTCGCAGCTTCAACGACGCGAAGCTCGGTAAGCGGCTGGTCGAGGTCTGGGGGGAGATTCGCGACAGCTCGGCCGACAAGCAGGCCCTGATGAGCAAGCTGCGCGAGACGCTGACCGACGAGCGGCTGGCGAAGGCTGACGCTGGCCAGGGACGCGTCGTGTTCAACGCGCTCTGCGCGAACTGTCACCGGTTGTATGGTCACGGGGGCGAGATTGGTCCCGACCTGACCGGCGCGGGGCGGCAGAACCTGGAATACGTGATCACGAACATCGTCGACCCCAGCGCCGTGGTGACCGCCGATTTCCGGATGTCGGTCGTCCTGATGAACGACGGCCGCGTGTTGAACGGAATCATCCGCGCCCAGAACGAGCGCACGATCACCTTGCAGACGGCCAAGGAGCGCGTGACGGTTGATCGCGAGGACATCGACACGATGGAGCAGTCGCAACTGTCGCTGATGCCCGAGGGGCAGTTGCAACCATTGAGTGACGAGCAAGTCGCGAACCTGGTGGCATACCTGATGACGCGCACGCAAGTGCCGCTGCCCGAGGGGGCCGCCGCGCCCAGCGCCGCCGCGGCGGCGGAAACGAAGTAGCGCTTTTACAACCCTCGCCTCTTGCGGGCTGAGGGTGGTTCGCGTCAGACTCGCGCGAGTTCAAATGGAACCCTTCTCCCATCGGGAGAAGGTGGCGGCGGTAGCCGACGGATGAGGGTCCACTCGCCACCGGCAAAGAGTTTGCCCAAGCGCGACCACAAGACCCCCGGTCATTGACCGGGGGCTAAAGAAGTGCGTCGCGACGCTACTGCCCCAGGGTGTAGGTCAGGCCTTGGCCTGACGAAGTGGTGCGCACTATCTTGTCAGGCCAAGGCCTGACCTACAGCTACAGCACTGGGTTTATCCTGACCCCTCGCGCTTGCCGTCATTCCCGCGCAGGCGGGAATCTAGTGGTGGCGGTTGACGTCTAGATTCCCGCCTGCGCGGGAATGACGCTCGATACTCGAATGCGGGGGTGCCATGCTCAAGGCCTTGATCATGTCGGTACACGCTTCGCATGCTCAAGCCTGCTGATTTGAGCATGGCACCAGCAGCCCGTAGGTCAGGCTTTAGCTTGACGATATTGTGCGAGCTAGTAGGTCAGACTTGTAGGGTACGCACCCCGTGCGTACCGACAGCGTGTGCAGCTCACCATTTTGGTACGCACAGGTACGTACCTTTCTATGAAGATTCGTTGGCGGCGAAGAGCGACCGGCCCTCGGGGGCCGATCGAGCGAGTGTGAGCGAAGGGCTCGTCGAGCGCGATTCTACGGCCGCCAGCGAGCCCCAGGTGTAAACAGCTCGTAACAACCGCGCCAGCAGCGCGGAACAGGGCCGTTCATTCGATGTCGTCCACGCCGCCGTCGAGCGCCCACTCGGGCGCCAGCGATTGCCGGCGATAGTTGCCAAAGCCGATCGGCCGGCGCGGGCCAGGGCTTTGTTCGCTGGCGTTAAAGGTTTCCCAAGCGCGCGGCCAGTCCCAACGGTCGGTTTCGAGAAACTGCAGCACCAGCAGCTTCTTCAGCTCGTCGAGTTCGGCAAAGCTGCGCCCCTCGGTCTGGGTCACGACGGTTTCGACATCGAGCGCGCCCAGGATGTCGGCATGCCAGAACTCGAGCACCAGCCGGCGGCGCTGCTCGGCCGTGGGGGGCTGGAAGTGGATTACCTGGTCCATCCGACCGCGGCGCAAGAAAGCGCTGTCCAGCTCCTTGAGCTGCATGTTGGTCGTGAACAGGTAAATGATTCCTTGCTTCTGCTCGACGCCGTCAAGCGCCGCCAGCAGAATGCTGTGCAACGACGAGGGGCCGACCGTGTTGCGGTCGCGCATGCCCAGGTCAAAGTCGTCGAACAGGATGATGCCCGGCTCGGACAATCGAAACAGGTTCTGCACCGTGTGCCGCTCCTGGGCTACGGCCAGATGGTCCATCGCCACGTGCTTCCACAGATAGCCCCGGCGGTGACATTCGGACATCAGCCAGCGGCAAGCCATCGTCTTGCCGTTGCCTGGCGAGCCGTACAGCAGGACGCCACGCTTTTGCGGCACGCCGAAGTGCGCCAGGACTTCGTGCCCCTGTTCGAGGAAGCCGATGGTGTTCTGAAACAGTCGTTGCTGATCCGTGGCCGACATGATCGGCGCGACGTTCTTGTCGCGGAACATCTCACGCGACAGCCGCTGGACCACGCGGTAGAAGCGGCGATAGTCCGCGGCGGCCACGACCCAGGGGGTTTCCAGATTGCCGGGCAGCGGGCTCATGAAGCCGTTGTGGACCCGCACGACGCGAACCACTTCGCCGCCATGTTCCAGCCGGTAACATTCGCAGCCGATGATCAGCTCGTGCCCGACTCGCCCCGATTGAACCTGGTGGATTGGCGGTTGCCGATCGACGCCGGTGCGCAGTTCCAGCTTGCCGCACTGTTCGATCACGTTGACCAGCGCCCAATCGAGCGCCAGACCGCGACCGGGACCGTCGAGCAACTCAGCGGCTCGGCGCACCAGATAATCGAATTCTGCTTGTTGTTTTTCAAAGGACATCATCGTTTTTCAAGCTAGGCGACCGAACGAGCGGTCGCGCGCAGTTCGAAACAAGCCGTACCCTCGGCGGCTGGTTGAGTAGGAGCGCTCGCACGCGCGGAAGGTTCGCCACGAGTCAGGAAAACCAATTAGTGAGCCGTGCCGATGGCGTCGCTGACTTTGTGAAAACCGTCGCGAGCGGCAAGCTGGCACAGCCCCTGGTTAATGCGACGAACGATGGACGGGCCTTCGTGGACGAGGGCCGTATAGAGTTGTACCAGCGACGCGCCGAGACGAATCTTTTCATAGGCGTCGTCGGCCGTGAAGACGCCGCCGGCGGCGATGATCGCGTAGCGCTCCCGCGGCATTCGCCGATAGAGCGCCGCCACGCAGCGATTAATCGTTTCGGCCACCGGACGCCCCGCGACCGCGCCGGGCCAATCGGCCCAGACGCGCCGCGGCGTCTGTAACGTCAGCCCGGCGGGTTTGCCCGGCGGCAGGTTGAAGCTGAAGCCGGTGATGAAGCGATGAGGATCGGCGGCAGCGAGCGCGCCATCGAGGAACGCCTCGTCCGCGCTTGGGGCCAGCTTGAGCCAGACCGGACATCGAATGCCCAGCGGCGCGAGCGCGTCGAGCAAGCGGCCGATGTTCGCCGGAGTGGCAAAGAAATCGATGCCGCCGGCCGCGTTTGGGCAACTGAGGTTGAGCATCAGATAATCAGCCGCGGCGTGCATAGTTCGCGCGCTCGTCACGTAGTCGGCGATGATCGACTCGGGCGTGTCGTCGACGTCGCGTGGGCCGCGATTGGTTTTGACCAGGTTGACGCCCAGCGGCACATCAGTGGAGAGTTGTCGCACGTGCAAGCGGCGCGCCACCGTGGCCGCGCCGTCGTTCGGCAGGCCATAGTTGACGACGATCGCGCGATCAGCGGGCAGGCGGAACAACCGCGGCCGCGCGTTCCCCGGCGAAGGGTCCGCCGAGATGGAGCCAATTTCCGCGAAGCCAAAGCCCAGGTGGCCGAGCATGCCCAGCGCGCGGCCGCTCTTATCCCAGCCGGCGGCCAGCCCCATCGGGTTGTGGAAACGCAGGCCGGCGACCGTCGTTTCGAGCATCGGGTCGCGAAACTCAAAGCAGCGTCGCGCCATGGCAGGCACGCCTGGCACGCGCGCGGCCCAGCGACACGCTTCGACCGTGGCGTGATGCGCCCACTCGGGATCGCAGCGAAACAACAGAGGCCGCACCAGGCGCGTGTAGAGGCTCATGACGTTGCAACTGTCACCGGGTGTGCGATTGCTCTTCTCTCCCTCGGGGAGAAGGGCTGTTGCGCCGGATGGCGATCGTCGTCGCCGGCCTCAGGCCAGTACCGCTTTGACCACTTCGCCGTGGACGTCGGTCAGGCGGTGGTTGCGGCCTTGGAACTTGTAGGTCAGCCGCTTGTGGTCGATGCCCAGCGTGTGCAGGATCGTCGCGTTCAGGTCGTGTACGTGGACCGGATCCTTGACGATGTTGTAGCTGTGATCGTCGGTCGCGCCGTACGACATGCCCCGCTTGATGCCGGCTCCGGTCAGCCAGACCGTGAAGCAGCGCGGGTGATGATCGCGGCCATAGTTCGTGGCCGTGAAGTTCCCCTGGCAATAAACCGTGCGGCCGAACTCGCCACCCCACACAACCAGCGTGTCGTCCAGCAGTCCGCGCTGCTTCAGGTCGTTGACCAGCGCGGCCGAGGCCTGGTCGGTGTCGCTGCACTGGCCGCGGATTTGCAGCGGCAGGTTGGTGTGTTGGTCCCAGCCCATGTGAAACAACTGGACGAACCGCACGCCGCGCTCGACCAACCGCCGGGCCAGCAAACAGTTCGCCGCGAACGTGCCCGGCTTGCGCGAGTTGGGCCCGTAGCTCTCGAACACCGCGTCGGGTTCCTTGGACACGTCGGTCAACTCGGGGACCGAGGTTTGCATCCGGTAGGCCAGCTCGTACTGCGCAATCCGCGTGGCGATTTCCGGGTCGCCTTGCTCGGCAAGCTTCAACTGGTTCAGTTCGCCCAGATCGTCGAGCATGCGGCGTCGCGTGGCGTCGCTGAGCCCCGGCGGGTTCGAGATGTACAACACCGGATCGCCGACGCTGCGGAACTTGACCCCCTGATGACGCGACGGCAGGAAGCCACTCCCCCACAGGCGGTCATACAACGGCTGATCATTCACGCGGCCAGTGCCGCGCGAGATCATGCTGACGAACGCGGGCAGGTCGTCGTTTTCGCTCCCCAGACCATACGACACCCACGCGCCGATGCTGGGTCGTCCGGCCAACTGCGCGCCCGTGTTCAAAAACGTGATGGCCGGGTCATGGTTGATCGCCTCGGTGTGCATCGACTTGATGAAACACAGCTCGTCGGCTGCCTTCGCAATGTGCGGCATCAGCTCGCTGACCCAGGCGCCGCTCTGGCCGTGTTGGGCGAACTTGAACATCGACGGCGCGATGGGGAAGTTCTTTTGCCCCGAGGTCATGCCGGTCAGTCGCTGTCCCTGGCGAATCGAATCGGGAAGCTCCTGGCCGCGGAACTTTTTCAACTCGGGCTTATAGTCGAACAGGTCCATCTGCGACGGCGCGCCCGACTGGACCAGGTAGATCACTCGTTTGGCTTTCGGCGCAAAATGAGGCAGCTCGGGCAAGCCACCGTGCGCACTGGCCGTGTTGTTGGCGGCCAGCAGTTGATCGCGTCCCAGCAGCATCGCCAACGCCGCCGCGCCCAGCCCGCAGGCGCCTTGACCGAGAAAGTAGCGGCGAGTTTCTTGCAGCGCAGCCGCGGCGCGAGGATCGTTCGTGCTGAGAGGAATCACGGGACTATTCCTTGGTAATCGTCTCGTCCAGGTTCAGAATCAAGCTTGCGATCACGGTCGTGGCGGCGAGCTCCGGGCGGTCGAGCTTGGGGTCGCGCTTTGACTCACCGACGCCGAGCAGCTTCTCGGCCTCGCCAGCCCGGGCGCGGTAATCGGCCAGGTGACGCTCATAGCCAGCGCGCAAGATTTCCAACTCGCGCGGTCGCGGCGCTCGCGCCGTGCAAAGGTGGAACATCAGCGCGATTCGCTCGTTCGGGTCGCTGCCCGCCGATTTTATGGCCCGTTCGGCCAGCGCGCCGGCCGCCTCGACAAAGGCCGTCTCGTTCAACAGCGCGAGCGCTTGCAGCGGCGTGTTGGTTCGCACAGGGCGAACCGAGCACATCTCGCGGCCGGGGGCGTCGAAGATCATCATGTTCGGCGGCGGGATCGTCCGCTTCCAGAACGTGTACATGCTCCGCCGGTACAACGCCTCGCCGTGATCTTGCGGATACTTGCCGGCCGTCGCGCCCAGTTCTTCCCACAGTCCCGGTGGCTGATACGGCTTGACCGATGGGCCGCCGACTCGATCGACCAGCAGTCCGGCGTTGAACAAAGCCGCGTCGCGGATCATCTCGGCCGACAATCGATAGCGCGGGCCGCGAGCCAGCAGGCGATTTTCAGGGTCGCGCGCCACGAGCGCCGGTGTTACGCGCGACGATTGACGATACGTCGCGCTGGTGACGATCAACTTTTGCAAGCGCTTTACATCCCAGCCGGTGTCGATGAACTCGACGGCCAGCCAGTCGAGCAACTCGGGATGCTTGGGCAACTCGCCTTGCGAGCCGAAGTCTTCGGTCGTTTTCACCAGCCCGTTGCCAAAGTAAAGCTGCCAGAAGCGATTGACCGTCACGCGGGCCGTCAACGGATTTTGCCGATCGACCAGCCAGCGCGCGAGCGCCAAGCGATCGAGCGGTTGGCCGACGATCGGCGGCAAGCTGGCCGGCCCGCCCGGGGCGACCTTTTCGCCGGGCTTGTCGTACTCGCCGCGGATCAGGACGAACGTGTCATCGCGCATGGGCTTTTCTTGCATCACCATCGTCGTGGGGATGCGCTGTTCGAGAGCCGTGCGATCGGCCTGGGCTTTCAGCAGCCGAGCGTGCGCCGCGCGCAGCGGGGCCGGCGCGTCGTGCTTGACGAAATAGGTCTGAATCTTTTGCGCCTGCGGCGCGGTTCGCTTGTCGGGAGCGATTTCGACCAGTTGGCCGATCGGCTCGGCGCTCGACAACGTGGCGATCTCGTCGGTCGTCAACTCGTGGTCGAAGTACCGCACGTCGTCGATCAGGCCGCGGAACTTGCTCCCCGTGCCGCGAGCGCCGATGGTCAGCGGCTCGTCTTCGAGCTTGATGACGTTGCTCAGCGTGTTGCTCAACACCTTCAAGGGTTGCAGCACGCCGTCGACGTAAATCTTCACCCCTTTGGCTTGCCGCGAGCCGTCGTACGTGACCAGCAAATGATGCCAGGCCTTGAGGGTGATCGGCTGGATTGTTTCGACGCGGATCGAGTCGTCCAATAGCCGGCTGCACATGTCGGCCTGGACTTTGCCCCCGTCCAGGTAAAGATCGTAGCCCCGGTACGATTCGTCCTCGTTCATCACTGCCATCACGCCCATCGGGTCGTTCGACTCGGCGTACACCCAAGCGCCATACGAGAACTTTTCGGTCGTGAACCAGTGGATGCCCGGCACTTCGACGTAGCGGTCGCCTTTGAGTTGCAGCGCCTGGCCGAATTGGCCCTTAGAATAGTTTGGCTCGCCGCCGATCGCTTTGCCGACGAGCTTGCCGTCGGTCGCGTCGACGATCGAGCCGTCGAGCTCGTAGTGTCCGGCCAGGCCGTCGATGCTGTCGGCGTCGCCATCGGCCGCGTCGGATTGTTCCCACGCGGCTTGGGCCTTGGCCAGCTCGGGCGCGAGTTTGTTCCAAGTCGTTTGCGCCTCGGCCACCGCGGCGTCGAGCTTCGTGGCTTCGGCCGACAGCTCGGGCGTGGGGGCTTTGATCATGGGCACCGCGTTGCCGGTGCGCGAGACTTTGCCCTCCTCGGGCACGTTATTAAAGAACGCCATCAACCGATAGAACTCTTTCTGAGTCACCGGGTCGTACTTGTGATCGTGGCAGCGGGCACAGCCCACGGTCAGCCCCAGCCAGACCGTGGCCGTCGTGTCGAGCCGATCGACCGCGTACTCGACCAGGAACTCTTCGGGGATGATCCCCCCTTCGGAGTTCGCGCGATGGTTCCGGTTAAAGCCAGTGGCGATCTGCTGTTCGAGCGTCGCCTTGGGCAGCAAGTCGCCGGCCAGTTGCTCGATGGTGAACTGGTCGAAGGGCTGGTTTCGGTTGAAGGCGTCGATCACCCAATCGCGCCACCGCCACATGAACCGCTGCTCGTCGCTCTGGTAGCCGTTGGTGTCGGCAAAGCGGGCCGCGTCGAGCCATTGGGTGGCCATTCGCTCGCCATAGTGGGGCGAGGCGAGCAGGCGATCGACCAGCCGTTCGTACGCGCCCGACTCGGCGTCGGCCAGAAAGTTGTCGACCTCGGCCGGCGTCGGCGGCAGTCCGGTCAGGTCGAAAGTCACGCGGCGAATCAGCGTCGTCCGGTCAGCCTCGGGGGCGGGGGCAAGCTTTTCGGCTGCGAGCCGCTCGCGAATGAAGGCGTCGATTGGGTTAACGAGTCCTTCGGCTTGCTTGGGCGCAGGCACGCTAGGGCGCTTTGGCGCGATGAACGACCAGTGGGCCTGATACTCGGCCCCCTCGTCGATCCAGCGGCCGAGCAGTTCGATCTCGCGCGGCGTCAAGCGCAAGCCTGACTTGGCCGGCGGCATGCGCTCGTCGTCGTCCGTCGCGGTCAGCCGGCGGAAGACCTCGCTGGCGGCCTTTTGGCCCGGCACAATCGGCCGGTCGCCATCCCGGTCGGCCAGGGCGGCTTCGCGCTGATCGAGCCGTAGATCGGCCTTGCGCGCGGCACTGTCCGGGCCATGACAGGCAAAGCACTTGTCCGAAAGAATCGACCGAATGTCCCGATTGAACTGCACCCGCTCGGGCTCGGCGGCGATCAATGCCGACGTCGCCATGCCGAACAAGACGGCCATCACGCCGACAACAAATCGGCAGCGCAGCGGATCGCCAAACGAGTTGAGTCGTGGCAGGAACATAGGCCCGGGCGAGCAAGGCGGGAGGGAGCAAATGCGGAGCCTCTAGCCTAACGCACGCCGGACGGTTTTGCACGCAAATGCCGCCAATACCCCGCCACGGAGACACTGAGGCACGGAGTTAAGCACGGAGGAATTGCGAAGGGGATCAGGGGGTGCTGGTGGATTAGGCGTTGGGCTGTCTTGCGGCAAAGGTAGGGTACGCACCTGTGCGTACCAGGTAGCGTGTGCTGGCGCGCGGTACGCACGGGGTGCGTACCCTACATGGTTCTCTTTCTCAGAGCCTTAATCGTCGACTCGCTGCATATGCCAATCCAATAATTACTGAGACCAGAAAGGCTTCCAGCGCGAGAAACGCGATGACAGAACAAAAAGACAGAAGATTAAAAGGGCGAACTAAAAAAATCGCCCAGGGAACTGAAATCATGGTGGCGATTGAAGTGGCTCGAAAACAGCCGAGCCAAAATTGCCGTACCTGCGCATGTGCCACAAGTGCAACGACTGTAAATGTCAACGAAGGCAGAATCAGCAAAAGAACGATCACTGCTTGAATGCCTTTCAAGCGCAAACTAGCTACGCGTCTGAAGTCATGAGAATAGATCGCGCTTGCCCGATGGCAAGTGCGTCAAGAAAGAGAGCACTGTGCCCGTCATCGCTACGCCAAACCCAATCCATCCGATTGTTGGCGATACGATATTACCCCAGTTAAGCACGATCAGAATCGCCCCAAAAATCCACAGCACCCAACAGAGGCGGTAGAATCGCATTCTGCGAGTGTAAGACGCCTGCATCTTCGCAAGCTCTTCCGGCGTGAACTCAATTGCCTTCTCGTCACTCATATCCATAACCCTATTTGACCGCGCATGAAAAAACCTTACAAGATAAGGCAAACTCTCCGTGCTTAACTCCGTGCCTCAGTTAAGGCGTAGGTCAGGCCTTGGCCTGACGTTGTTGTGGCCACAATGTTGTCAGGCCAAGGCCTGACCTACGCTTCTGCCCAATTGGTTCATTTCTCGGCACTCCCCTCCTCGCCCTCTTCCCCCTCCGTGCTTAACTCCGTGTCTCGGTGTCTCCGTGGCGATCCTCCTTTGAGCCGCCGCGGTTCCAGAGGAGCAGCATCCCCACGGTCCCCAGCAGCGGGCACAGGCCCGAGAGCATCATCCCCAGATCGTACGCGTGGGCTGGGTCGAGCTTGAGGGCCGCGTCGATGAAGCGGCCGTTGTACTTGTGCAGTACCGCGACCGTGACCCAGGCAAAGCTGCCGAGCACGCCGGAAATCTTGCCTTGATGCTCGATCGACAGCTCCTGGCTGAACGAGTAATAGCACGGGAACAAGCCCAGGCTGCCCGCCGCCACGGTCAGCAACACCGCGGTCAGCGCCCAGCCCGCCGGCAGCCAGTAGATAGCCACGCTGGTCGCGGTGCAGAGGGCGCAGCAGGTATAGACCAACAACCGCGCGCCATTCACGCCCCAGTTTCGCTTGGTCAGCCAGACGGTGGCAATGCCGGCCGCGATGCAGCCCACGTCGGTCGCGAAATAGAACGCCGAATTGAAGATGAAGTTCGACTCTTTCTCGTAGCCGCGTCCTTCGTAGAGGAAGATCGGCATCCAGACGCGAAAGACGTGCCAGCAGGTGTTGATGGCGAAGACCATCACGAGCAAGGCCACGAAGCGAGCGCTGAAGATCACCGACCAGAACGACTGACGCGGACGTTCGGCCGTGGTGTCATTCGACTCGGCGATGGGCTCGATCGGCGGACCTTCGAAATCGCGCTTACGAAACGCGGTCAGCCAAAAGAAGATCCAGACCATGCCGGTCAGGCCGACCACTTTGAAGAGTTTGGTCCACGAGCCGGGTTCGTCGGTCACCAAGGCCCAGGCGAGGATCGGTGTGATGATCGCGCCGACCGACGAGCCGCTTTGCAGGATGCTATTGCCCAGCGTCCGTTCGCGGCGGGTGAGGAACCGTTGCGTCGTCTTGAGCGCGCAGGGCCAATGTCCGGCCTCGAACAGCCCCAGCAGCGTGCGGCACCAGAGCAGGCCGGCGAACGTCGAGACCAGCCCGGTGCAATAGCCCATCACCGACCAGAGGAGCAGCACGGCCGGATAGAGCCAGCGCACGCCGGTGCGATCGGCCAGCCACCCGAAAAACAGCGCACCCACGGCGAAGGCGACGCCGAAGCAGAACTCGAGATCGCCATACTGTTCGTTGCTGAGCCCTAGTTCGGCCTTGATTAAAAAGCCGGTGTTGGCCAAGGCCTGGCGATCGAGATAGTTGATCGTCGTGGCCAACAGTAGCAGGCCGCAGACGTAATAGCGCCAAGCGGTCGAACGCTCGGACAGGGGCGTTGCGACCGGTTCGCCCGACGATGCTTGCGCGCGCGGAGGCGCGTAGGGATTGGCCTCGCGCGCATCCGCCGCCGCTGCGTCAGTCTGCTCGTCGATGCGCTCGCTCATTCGCGCCAGCTCCGGCCGTCCCAGGCCAGCATCCGTTCGACCATCTTCACCAGGTCGGCGGCGAACACCTGGAACAGCGTCTCACCTTTCTCAGCCGTGGCGTGGCGCGGGTCACCCATGTGCCCCGGCACGCTCCGGTCTTGCGTGACCCAGCCGTGATAGGCCGGCTCGAACGAGAAGTCGCGCGAGACGGCTTCCAGCCGATCGAGCGGCCCGACCAGGTCGGGACGAATCCGCAGCATCATCGACGTTTCCCATTCACAGGCGTGACCCATGCTCTGCTGTTGAAGGTTGGGGTTCACTTCGGCCGGCTTGCCGCCCAGCGACCAATAGGTGGCGAACAGCAGCAGCAAGTCGCTCCGCCCGCGGTGCCGCTGGCGCGTTTCAAAGACCGCTTGTTGCCCAGGGATGGTGTTGCCGCCGTGGCCGTTGACGATCAGCAGCCGACGAAAGCCGTGATGGATCAGGTTCTCGAGCAGGCCATTGAGCAAGTCCAGGTACAACCGCGGCGGGGCCGACAATGTGCCCGCATAGTCGAGGTGATGATCCGAATTGCCCAGCCATTGCAGTGGGGCGAAGATCGCCCGCTCGGCCAGCGGCTCGTGCGCGCGGCGGACGACTTCGCCCAATAGCAGGCTATCGGTGAACAGGGGCATGTGGTGGCCGTGCTGTTCGAGCGCGGCCACGGGGATGATGACGGGCGTGTCGGGCGCGCGGGCCTTGACGGCCGGCCAGGTCATTTCGGCAAGGAGCATGGTGGGTCAGTTGTCCGTGGTCAGTGGTCAGTTGTGCGAAGCGCGGTTGCTGCTGCGGCAGGCTGCCAGTCGGCATGCTAAACCGTGGCTCGGCAAAAGTGAACTCAAAACTGACTGCCTGGCGGAACCGCGTGATTCCCTGCGATTCCTCCCACCACGGACCACTGACAACCGACCACGGACGCGCCCGTCACTTGCTCGCGGGCCCAGGCTTGCTCGACGCGTCAGGCGGCAGCTCGTAGACCCGCGCGGCGCGCGAAGCGAATCGCGCGCCGCGCTACGTAGATTTGATCGCGGGCTTGCGACTTCGTTAATTGCGAGTCCATGTCCTTTTGCACGCACGATCGCGCTAGCATTCTTGCCGAAACTTCGCCGTGAAAGCGCGCGGTATTCACGCCCACGGTCGATTCCCTTTCATTTCCGACAGGCGGCGGTTTAGAATCGAGCCTCACGCGGCCAGCCTCCGCTGGATTTGCTCGAACGTCATTGTCGTCGCACCACGCCAGAAGGAACCGATCTTGGGAACATTTTTGCTGCTGTTGCTGATCACCGTGTTGGCCGGTCACTTGCTGTTGGCCAATCTGGCGACCGGCGGGCCGTTCGTTTGTCTGTGGCTGCAACGCCGGGCCAGTGGCGGCGACGTCGTGGCCGGTCGGCTGGTGCGACAGATGGCCGGCTGGTCCTTGGGGGCGTTGATCCTGGCGGCGGCCACGGGGCTAATGCAGATGCTGCTGGTCGCCAAAGTCTATCCGCAGGTTTTCTACGCGACGGTGGCGCTGATCGCGCCGTCGCGCTACTACGCTAGCGCCGGCGAGTTGGTCTTCTCGATCCTCTGCTACGGTGTCTACTTCGCGCTGGTCGGTCCTGGGTTGGCCACGGCCGGCAACGGCAAGCGGATCGGTGCCGGGCTGCTGGCCCTGTTGGGCGCGTTGAACACGGCCTGGCACTTTCCCACGTTGTTCGCGTTGTTGAACGTGATGAGCACGCGGCCCGAGATGTGGGACCAGGGGCCGATCAAAGTCACGAGCGGCCTGGCCGACGGCGAAGTGATGGCGCTGGCGATTCACTTTCTGTTCGCGGCCGCCGCCGTGGCGGGGCTGGTGTTGACGACGTTTGCCTTGCAAAGCCGCCAGCAACCGCCGGGGGACGCCGAACGCCGGTACGGCCGCGTCGGCGGCCTGATCGCGGTGGTGCCGACGGTGCTGCAGATTGGCGCCGGGCTGTGGTTGGTGATGGAGACGGCCGAACCGGCGCGGAAGCTGATCATGGGGCGCGACATGCGGGCCACGGCGATCTTTCTGATGGCGACGGTGGCGGCGTTGATGCTGATGCACCGGCTGGCGACGTTGGCCCTGGGGCGGCAAAAGCCGAACGTCGTGCGCAACGCCTGGTCGGCGCTGATCGCCACGGTCTGGATGATGTGCGCCGTGCAACAACTGATGCGGCATCATCAGTACAATGACGCGCGCGGCGAGCCCGTCCCCGCCGCGGTCGAACCAGCAGCCGCCCCCGAGCAGGTCCGCGCAGTGGAGTGAGTGATGGTATACATCCATCATCACAGAGCCTGCGCAAACCCTTCTCCCTCCGGGAGAAGGTGCCCGAAGGGCGGATGAGGGTCACCGTTGTTCGCTGTTTTGATGATCGAGTGGTGTTCGACTCACTTCGCACAGTACCGGACAAGATTGACACGGAACCCTCATCCGTCGGCTAGCGCCGCCACCTTCTCCCGGGGGGAGAAGGGTAATTGGTGACGCCTTGCGAGAACCCCCAAGAGCAATATCATGACCCAGCCGCTGGTTCAGATCACCGACGCCGCAACCGGTTCCCAGGCCACGATCATGCCCGGGCTCGGCTTCAACTGCGTGAGCTTCCGACCCGGCGGGCGCGAACAGGACGAAGTCCTCTGGTCGCTGCCCGAGTTCACGCTAGGTCAGCAGCGACCCTCGCGGTCGGGCACGCCGATCTTGTTTCCTTACCCGGGCCGGTTGCACGGCAAGCAGCTCAACTACGCCGATCGGACTTACGCGCTCGACGGGGACGACGGCCGAGGAAACGCCATTCACGGCTATGTGCTCGGCCGTCCGTGGCAGGTGATCGAGCAGTCGAACGCGCGCCTGGTCGGACGATTCGCCGTCCCGCCGAATGATCCGGAATGGTCGAAGCGCTGGCCGGCGGCCTTTGAATTGACGGTGGCGTACGAAGTTCACGGCCGCGCGCTGCGTTGCACCATTGACGTCAAGAATCCCGATGACAAGCAGTTACCATTCGGCCTGGGGCTGCATCCCTGGTTCCGGCTGCCCGCGACGCCGAACTCACCGGCTGACGACGCCCGCGTGACGGTGCCGGCCAGCCAGCGGTACGAGCAATCGAACATGTTGCCGACCGGTCGGTTGTTGCCAGCCAAAGGGAGCTTCGATTTGCAGCACGGGCCGCGGTTCGGCGATTTGAAACTCGACGACGTCTACACGGGGCTGACCAGCGCCGGCCTGGTGCGGACTAGTCTGGTCTCGGCCGACCAGTCGCGGCGCGTCGACATCACGTTCAGCGACAACTTCTCGCACTGCGTCGTGTTCACGCCGGCGCATCGGGAGGCAATTTGCGTCGAGCCGTACACCTGCGCGCCTGACGCTTACGAGCTATTGGCCGAAGGGGTGAACGCCGGGCTGCGCACGCTGGCCGCCGGCGAGTCGGCGCGGTACTGGATGCGGATCGAGGCGTAACGACGCATCATTTCGGCAGCTCAAGATCGCCACGGAGCGGCTTGTATGTTGCCAAAGCAAGGTAAACAGCATGCACTGAAGCTTGCAGTTTCCGCTCCGTGGTTAAATCTGTTTTCCTGAAGCAGTGGCGGATGACGAAGCTCGTGTTGTCGGATCACCCGCGCGCGCCCTATATTGGCCGCATGAAAGAACCGATCATCAGCGTCTCGGGCCTGCGCGGCATCGTCGGCGAATCGCTTACGCCCGAGAACGCCACTCGCTACTGTGCCGCGTTCGCCAGCTTGCTGCCGCCGGGCGGCGTCGTCCTGGGACGCGATGGCCGCACCACGGGGCGGATGCTCCTCGACGCGGTCAGCGCCGGGCTTCGCGCCGTGGGGCGCCACGTGATCGACGCCGACATCGCCGCCACGCCCACCGTCGGCGTGCTGGTGCGGCACGTCGGCGCGGCCGGGGGCATTCAAGTTTCGGCCAGCCACAACCCGGCGGAGTACAACGGCCTGAAATTGTTCAACGGCGAAGGGCGCGTGATCCCAAAACCCGAGGGAATGCAGGTCATCGATCGCTACCGCTCAGGCTCACCGGCTTGGGTTCCTTGGCAACAAGTCGGCCGCGCCGCCACCGTGGTGGCCGCCGCCGACGCTCACTTGCACACCATTCTGGCCACGGTCGACGTCGAGCGCATCAAGCGCCGGAAGTTCCGCGTGCTGCTGGACGCGAACCGCGGCTCGGGCAGCTTGCTCGGCCGCGCGCTGCTCGAGGCGCTCGATTGCGAGTTGACCGTCTTGGGGGAACCGGCCGATGGCCAGTTCGAGCACCCTGCCGAACCGACCGAAGAGAATCTGGCGGGGGTGCTGCAATCGGTTCGCACGGCGAAAGCCGAGGTCGGCTTTTGCCAAGACCCCGACGCCGACCGGCTGGCGGTGATCGACGCGGCCGGGCGTTACCTGGGCGAGGAAAAGACGCTGGCGATGTGCGTCGATCATGTGCTGGGCCAAACACCGGGGCCAATCGTCACCAATTGCTCGACCAGCCGGATGGCCGAGGATCTGGCCACGAAGTATGGCGTGCCGTTCTTCCGGTCGGCCGTCGGCGAGGCGAACGTCGTCGATCTGATGTGCGAGCACGAGGCCGTGCTCGGCGGCGAGGGGAACGGCGGCGTTATCGACCCGCGCGTGGTGCTGGTGCGCGACAGCTTTGTCGGCATGGCCTTGCTGCTCGACGCGATGGCGGCTCGCGAGGCGACCATCGCCCAGTTGGCCGACGAATTGCCGCGCTATGAAATCCACAAGACCAAAGCCAGCGTGGCCGATGGTAAGTTGCCAGCCGCGCTAGCGGCGCTCGAAAGACACTTTGCCGACGCCACGGTCGATAAGCTCGACGGCCTGCGGTTCGACTGGCCCGGCCGCTGGTTGCTGGTCCGCGGCAGCAACACCGAACCGATCGTCCGCGCGATTGCCGAGGCGCAAACCGCCGCCGCCGCCCAGCAACTGTGCGATGCCGCGCTGGCGGCGCTGAAACCATTCGCGGGATGAACTCGTAATACTGGAAGCAGCGAGTCATACTTCGGGTGCCACTGGTGGCTAGCCCACCAGTGCGAAGCGTGTGTGATTCTCAAGTTCAATCGGGTGGCCCCGACAACTTGTTGTCGGGGTTGCGCAGCAACAAGAGGACCACGAGGCAAAGCCGATTAGCATTCAGACGTTTTCACGAACCCTCTTGTCGCTGACGCGACCCGGACAGTCGAGCTGTCCGGGCTACCCGACATCAACCTTTTAGATTAGTTCATATCGTCTCGACCAGCGGTAGCCAGCAGAACCATCCATGAGCACAGCCAAGTACCAGTTCGGTGGAACCGAGACGTTCAAGCTGCCGCCAGGCGAGTTGTTCGACATTGTCACCAACTTGGACAACGTCGCGTCTACAATTCCCGACGCCGAGTCGACCGAGCGCGTTGACGAGCAGACGCTCAAGGCGATCGTGCGGCCGGGATTCTCGTTCCTGCGCGGCAAGCTGACGTTGACGATCCGTGTGCTCGACAAGACATTTCCCAGCGCAGCTCGCACATCGATTGACGGCCAGGGGATCGGCATGCGGGTAGTCGTCGAATCGCACATTCGGATCACACCGACTGATACCGGTTCACAGCTCGATTGGGAAGCCCGCGTCACCGAGTTGAAAGGCCTGATCGCCACGATCAGCCCCAGCCTGATTCAAAGCGCCGCCGAGCAGGTGATCCGCAATGCGTGGACACAAATCCACCGCCGCGGCGGAGACGCGTGAACGCATTTCTACTTTCTCCTTTCAACATTCTCCTTTCTAACCCCCCAGGGACGACTCGGCTGGCGCGGGCTAGCAGGCGGGGCGTGGGGCCGCCGGCGGCGCTCGGCTTCCTGGGACTTGAGCGTGCGCACCTTGCAGAGCCGACAGGGCAAGTACACTCGACCGCCGCACGTGGGACACCGGCCAATCGGCCCGGTCGGCCGCCATGAATCGTGATCGTTCCCTTCCCGCGGCACGAACGGACGGAAGTGGCCGCTGGCGATCTTGGCGACCGTGGCGCGGCTTACTCCCGTGGCTCGGGCCACGCTTCGCTGCGATTGCTCGGACTGCCGCAACAGCCGGAGGACGTCGTGCATGATCTCGGCGGTGATGCGCATGGTTCAGCCCTCGTCAGCGGCGCCTAATCGGTCGGTACAAGGCCAGTCGTCGTCGGGTTCCAGGTCGAAGTCGTCGTCCCGATCGGGCTCGTCGTCGAGCTGATCGTCATCGGGGTTGAACTCGCTGACGCCTTCCCCTTCGCCGGCCAGTTCTTCGTCCGACGGTTCACGCTCGTCAACATCGTCGCCGTTATCGTCATCGCCGGGCTCGTCACGCTCGAATTCGCATCGCGCGTCGGCGGCGCGCATGCCGGCAGGCGTCGTGGTCCCTCGCATTTTCCGCCTCTTTTCAGATACTGTACATTTGTACATTTAACGCCCGCATCTTATCGCTCGACTGGCCACTTTTCAAATTAAAATCCGCTCTTAAAAATGATCTAAATTATGTTCGTTTTCTGTCGACGAGGCGGTCGGCGCAAGTTACGATCGGGTCTGGGGAACGGCGCAGGCCGCGCGCGGCCAGCGCGTTTCACCTGTCGAAATCCTGAATGTCGAGAGTCCCACATGACGCTAATCATTTGTCAGCCCCGCGAGCTCGACGAGCTGACGCTGCGGCTGCTGGACGCCGCCGCCCAGATGCGGGCCGTCTCGCGCCTGGCCCAGGAGAAGCGGCTCACCAGCTTGAAGCTCCACCGGGGTAAGCTCGAAGAATGGCTCACGCAGATCGAGCTGTGGCTGCATCGGGCCGAGGGTCAGGTAAACACCGCCGTTCACGAGCAACGCGGCGCTGAACTGGCCGAGCGGTCAGCCACGACCACGGCGCCACGGGCCAAGCCGCGGCGATCGTAGCCCCGCTGTGCCCAGAGGCACGCGCTGTCGGTATTCTCGCTACCGTCGCGCTGGGCGTAAAAACCGGCTACAGCGAACACACCACGTCTGCGGCTGAGAGCACGCTCGCCGCAACCTTCTCAAACTTCCGCCGTCAACCGCCGATGACATCCCTGGGCATGGAGTGCTCACGGATGAATCACGGACGCGATTCGACCCGCCCTCAATCTTGCTTGAAGGCTCTGTCGATGTTGCTCTCCTTGGAAGTGTTGCAGACGACGCTCGGTGTGGTGTTTTTAGCTGTCGCGGCGTTTGTCGGCGAAATCTCGATTCGCCAATAACGGCGAATCTCCGCGCGCAACGAAACCGCTGCCGAGATACTTTCGGTTGGCGGCAGGGAGATGCTCCCTTCGCACCCGCGCGCTCCTGAACATCAAAGATTCCCTCGACGTCCACGTTGCGAAACTGCCACAGGACTGGGAAAGCCGCGGATTTGAACCGCGAAGGCGCGAAGGGCGCAAAGAAATGCAAAAGAGTTGAATCGCGGAGGACGCCGAGCTGCGCGGAGAGAGCGCTCTAGGAAAACCTCGCTGCGATCTTCTCCAACTCCAAACGCACTCCTTTCTGCTTTGCGATCTTTGCGTCTTTGCGGTTCAAACTGTCTGCCGCCTTTCGCATTGTGCCGTCGTGGTCGATTTCCTTGCTATCGCGCCACTTGCGTTGACGCTTTTTCACCCGAGCGCTACAATGCGGCGTTGGGCAGTTGCTCCGCTCTTCGTTCCGAGGTGCCCATGTTCACTCACCGCTGCGGTGATGGCTTGGCGATCTTCGCGCCGGCCAAGCTGAACTTGTTCCTCGAAGTCCTGGCTCGCCGCGCCGACGGCTACCATGAGATCGAAACCCTCATGGCCCCGGTCTCGCTCTACGATCACCTGACGTTCCGGCCGCGCGCGGATGTGCGGCTGACGCTCACCTGTCGGCTGGCGCCGTATTTGACCCAGCCTGGGCAAGCCGCCTTGCCCGTCGGACCCGACAATCTCGTCCTCCGGGCGCTCGAACGACTGCGCGAGCGCGCCGGCCACGCCGCCGGCGCTGACGTTACCCTGTCGAAGTCGATTCCCTGGGAAGCTGGGCTGGCCGGCGGTTCGTCCAACGCCGCGGCGGCGCTGCTCTTGGCCAACGAAGGTTGGCAACTGGGCTGGTCGCGCGAGCGACTGGTCCAAGTGGCCGCTGAGTTGGGGAGCGACATCCCGTTTTTCTTTGGCCACGGGGCGGCCATCTGTCGCGGTCGCGGCGAACAGATCGAGTCGGTCGCCGGCCTGGCCGGCCTGCACGCCGTGATCGTCAAGCCGCCGGTCGGGCTGAGCACCGCGGCGGTCTACAAGAGCTGCCGCCCCGCCGAGGAGCCGCGCCGAGCCACCGAGTTGGTCAGCACGCTGCGCGCCGGCAACTGGGCCGGCACGGCACGGTCGCTGTTCAATCGGCTGCAAGCCCCGGCCGAGCAGTTGTGCGACGCGGTGTCACAGCTCAAGTCGCGCTTCGCGCAACTGAACTGCGTCGCTCACCAGATGAGCGGCAGCGGCACGAGTTACTTTGGTCTGTTCCGTAGCGCCGCGCAAGCCCGCCGCGCAGCTTCGCTGCTGCGCTCGCTCGCTGCGTGGCAAGTGTTCCAGGTGGAGTGCATCGTGTGAGTTAACAACAACAGCGCGCCGGCCAGGGCCTGCAATTTGTCGGCCAGCGCGCGTGGGACGCTTGCCCGTGGGCAAGCAGCATGGCCCACGACGGCGCGAGTCAATCGCCGCCGCCGCGGACCCAGCACAAGGAGGCCGGCCGTGGAAGTGACGGAAGTTCGCATCAAACTGATGGAAGACTCGGGCGAGCGATTGCAAGCCTTCTGCTCGATCACGCTCGACAACTGTTTCGTGATTCGCGATCTGAAAATCATCGAGGGGCCAAACGGCGCCTTTGTCGCCATGCCCAGCCGCAAGCTCGCGGCCCATTGCCCCCAGTGTCGCTGCAAGAATCACCTGCGGGCCAGCTATTGCAACCAGTGCGGCCTGCGGCTGAATCCCGATCGGATTCCCAAGAGCGACGACGGCCGGGTGCGCCTCTACGCCGACATCGCCCATCCGATCAATTCGAGTTGTCGCGAGGCGGTTCAGGCCCGGATCATCGAGGCGTTTCACGCCGAGGTCGAACGCTCGAAGCAGGCCGGTTACGTGTCGAGCTACGAGGACTTTGAGGAAGAATTCGTCGCGGTGCCTCACGGCACGACTTCGGGAAGCGGCGCGCCGCGCGAGCCGTCACCGCGGCGCGAGTTGCGCACCGGCGACGCGGCCAAGGTCGACGCGGCCGAATCGCAACCCCGCGGTCCACACCGTCCGCCAGTCGCACGCAACGCGCCAACCGGAACTAGCGCGCCGCAACAGGCGGACACTCCCGCACCCAGCCCAGGGGTTTCACCCCCTGGGTCATCCTCGACTTAATACCAGTCGGGCCAGCCGTTGCAGACTTTGTAGAACGGCGCGTTGCTGCCGTGCGAGGCCGGCGCCGCCGGACGATGTTGCAACTCTGCCGGCTCTTCGACATCACCCTGCACCGGCTCGTGCCAAGTCGTGCCGGTGAACAGATCGAACGGCCGGCGAATCTGGAACGGCTCGGCATGCGCGACCGGCGCCGGAGGAATCACCACCGGCTCCGGCTCGATCGGCTCGGCCCGCACAAAGACCGGCTCGGGTTCCAACTCGAGCGGAATCACCTCGGCCACGGTTTGAATCGGTTCCGGCTCGGCGCGCGGCAAGCGCCGGCGGCGGGGCGGAGCCTGACGCGGCTTGGGCTCGATGCGTACCTCGGGCATGATGACCGGCGCTGGAAGCACCGGCTCAATGGTCTTCACTTCGCCGATCACGATTCGACAGCCGCCGACGCGTGACTCGCGATCCGGCAGCGCCACGACCGGCGCCTCAAGCTGTCGGAACATCTCGGCCAGGTGCTCGTGACAGGTGAACATCAGCACCTGATGCCCCATCGCCGAGAACTCGACCAAGGCGGCGGCCGCCGCGCGGGCGCGGGGGGCGTCGAAGTTCACCAGGATGTCATCGAGCACCAGCGGCAAGCTCGCCCCCCGCTCGGCCAGCGCCGTGACCAACGCCAGTCGCAAGCTGAGGAACACTTGTTCGCGCGTGCCCGAACTGAGCGATTCGACCGACAACGACTGTCCGCTGGCGTCATCAACACGCAGCTCGTCCCGATCGAGCATCGTCCACACGCGGCGATAGTGCCCTTCGGTCAGGCTGGCCAGCCAACGCGACGCCACGCGCAAAGCCTCGGGCTGCCGCTCGGTCTCGTATTGCCGGCGCACATTGTCCAACTCGCGGGCCGCGACGGTCAGCACCTGCCAACGCTCGATGGTCTCGTCGAGTTGCTGTTCGATGGCGGCAATGTCCAGGGCCAACCGGCCCGCGGTGCGATCGGTCTGCACGGCGGCGATCCGCTCGGCCAGTCGACCACGCTGCTCGGCCAGTTGTTGCAACTGTTCGCGCAACTGCTGGCGTTGAGTACGCTGCTGGGCCAGGCGCTTGCGAACCGCGTCGGCTGAGTTCTGCTCGAACCAGCGGTCTAGTCGCGTCAAATCCGTGTCGGCGGGGAGCGCCGCAATCAACAGCCGCTCGACTTCGGCTCGGTCGGTTTGCAGCGCCAAGATCTTCTTGCGCAGCTCGGCCTGGGCACGCAACGCGGCATCGTCGATCACTCCCACACGGTCCCACAGCCGGCGGCGTTCCACGCGGACCTGCTCAGTACGCTTGGCGACGTGTCGCAAGCGGTGGCGCAAATGGAGCAGCTTGCGGCGCAACTGCCGCCGCTCTGCGACGCGCCCTTCCACTTCGACCAACGCCCGGCGCAACAGATCGATGTTCGCCACCGGATCGCTGCTGGGGGTTTGAATGTCGGCGTCGACTGCGGCTTGCGTCACGCGGGCCGTGATCGCGGCCAAGTCGCGGCGGCGATCATCCAGGTCGCGACGCCGGCGCGTCAGGCGCTCGGTCAACTCGGCCAGCGCCTCGCGCTGGGCGGCCAAGCGTGGAGCATGGCGCGGCTCGGAGTCGGCGGGCAGGCCGGCTTCTTCGAGCGCATGTCGCCAGCGCTTCTGGGCCGCGGCGTACGCGACCTTGGCTCGTTCCAACTGTTCGCGCGCGGCCGTCGAGTCTTGTTGCGACGACTGCCGGCGCGCTTCGTGCGGCATCAGCTCTTCGAGGCTGGCGTGTTCCTTCTCGGCCGTGGCCAGGCGTTGCAGCATCGGCCCGGCCCCCTTGGGCAACTGGGCGTCGAGCGCGGTGCGCTGCTGCTGGGCTTGTTCGATTTGCGTGGCCAGCAACTCGGCCTGGCGTTCCGCTTCTTCCCACTGAAAACTCGCGGTTCGTTCGAGCAACACCTTGCCCGCCGCGCCGCCACCGCCGGCCATGAGTCCCACCGCAATCAACCCCCACGAAGCCGAACCGAGGAACGACGTGGGCAGGATCAAGCCGCTGAGGACCAGCGTGATACCCACCACCACGGCCACGCCCAGGCCGACGAGGGTTTGCGGCGACAGGACATGTTCGCTGGCCAGGTGCTTGATGTCTTCGGTGATGTCGTCGTGCTTGCGGGTCATCTGGTCGATTCGCTCGTCAAGCTGCGTGCGTTGACGCAACAGCGAGACATTCTGCCCGGCCCGCTCGATGGCCCCGGTCAGGTCCTTGGTGTCGCGACCTTTCAAGCCTGCGGCCAGCGATTCGGTCGACCGCTTGTGATGGTGGTCGGCGTGTTCGACTTTCTCGCGCGCTTCGCGCAGGCGTTGCCGCGCCGCACGGAGTCCACGACGCACGGGGGCCAGCTTGGCCAGCGCCGCCTGCTCGATCGGTTCGATGTGATCGGTCCGCGGGTCCATGCCCAACGCCTCGCGCTGACTGGCCAGGCGTTGCGAGAGATCCTTCACTTCGTCACTGCGCGAGTTGATCTCGTCGACTAGCCCGCGCAACCAGGCGGTCTGCTCGGCCAGGGCGGTGATCCGCGCGCTTTGTTTCCACAGCTTGCGACGAATCGACAAGCGGGCCGCGTCGCTGCGCATGCCCCCCCATTGCTTGCGCAGGGTCGACTGCCGCTGCTGGTAATGTTCGAGCTTGGCGACCAGGGCGTCGAGTTGTTCGACGTCGGCTGGTTGCACCTTGGGCAGGTCGCCGAGCTTGCGCAGCTCGACATCGATTTCGTGGCGATGATCCCAAGCCGAGCGGAGGGATTCGGCCTGTTCCAGCCACTCGGTCTGGCGATCGAGTTCGGCCGCGTCGCGCTCGCCGCGCGATTGCTCGTCGGCCAATCGGCGGCGCTCGGCAATCCACTGGCCGCTTTCGCGCACGGTGTGTTGCAGTTGCGCCTGCTGCTCGTGCAAGCGGTCGCGCTGTGAAACAAGTTGCGCCACGCGCGAAGCCTGCCCGGCCGGCGCGATCAGCCGTTCGCGGGCGGCCGTCAGTTCGCGCCGCACGTCGACCAGCGAGACCCGATCGATGCCGGTGGCCAGTTTGTACAACAGGTCGGCCGCCGCCGCATCGCCCAACGAGTCAAGTTCCTGAATCTCGCGCAGGCCGAACGCGAAGACATTGCGATACATCGCCTGGTCGACGCCGGCCAACAGCTCGTCGAGTTGCGCCGCCGGCAGAACATTCCCCGCCGCGTTGTGCAACAGCGGCCGCGTGGTCTGATCGGGTCGGCCGTCGTCGTGCCAGGCCAGCGACAACGATTGCCGGCGATCGAGCACCTCGAGCCAGCCCCCCGGCGCGCCGCCGTGGACCGGCGGCAAGTAACGGGCGCGCCGCTCGGGGGGCAGCCCATAGAACATCGTCCTGAGAAACTGCATCAGCGTCGTCTTGCCAGCTTCGTTCTGGCCGTAGAAGACCGTGATGCCCGGCGGAATCTGCTCGATCCGCAGGTTGCTCCAGATGCCAAACCCGTCGACGTGTAACGTGCGAATGTTCATGTGCGAACCTCCTCGCGACCGCGCGGCGCGGCAGCGCCGAGCAGCTCGACCCCCAACCAGGCGGCCTCGTTCACCAGCCGGGCTTGCGCCTCGCGGTCCGTAGGTGACTCGGTCCAGCGTTGGCTGTCGGCCTCGGTCCAACCGATCGGCGCTCCGTCGGCCAGATGCAGCAGCGACTCGCGCGCGGGCGTCGCGCCGCTGGCCGTGCCGGTGAAGCGTTGCAGATAATGATCCAACAACGTGTCGTCGCGCACCGGCGCAGGGGCCACCGGGGCGACATCGAGCGAAACGTGATAGACAGTTTCAAATTGCTTGGCAGCCCGTTCGCGCAGTCGATCGACCAGCGCGGTCGCCTCGGCTTCGCGGCGCAGCGACTGCATCACCTCGCCCGCGCCTTGCAACCGCCAGCGCGCCAGGACGGTCCGCTCGCCATGCTGGGTGACCAGCGAACGAGTCTGGTCGTTCAGCAGCGATTCGAGGGTCATCAGCGTGGCGTTGCGATCGACGTTGACGGTTGCTTCGGCCCAGCGTACCGAGTCGACGTCGATCGGAATGATCCGCGGCAACAGCGCGCCGGTCTCCCATTCGACCAGGGCACAGCCATGCATGCCCGGCTCGTCGGGGCCGGCGCTTTGCGTGCAGCCGGGCCAGTAAACCAGGCCCGCGCCGCGCGGCTGGGTGGTGCGGGCATGACGCCCGGCGAGAATCCAACACGGCACGTTGGGGCGCTCGGGGGCGCTGTTCATTTCGGCGGCCGCAACGGCCAGCGTGGGTAGCGCCGGCGCCAGTTCCGCAGCCGCGCGCTCGTTGAACGGCGCGTGGCGATCGACGCCGGCCAGGTACAACGCCGCCACGGTTCGCTGATCGCGTGTGATGGTGAGCCACTGCGGATCGGTCGCCACCAGGCGCACGACATTCGTCGGCAGCGGCACGTTCGTGGGCCACGGCGCCGACGACGGTGCGACGACCCAATAGACGGTGATTTGTTTGGCTTCGAGCCGCTCGAATTGATCGAGCAGGAACAGACAGCCGCGCGGCCCGGCCAGGTTGACGTCGACTTGTTGGCCGACGAGCAGCAGGCAGTCGAGCGGCGACGCGAGGGCCGCATCGAAGACGCGCCGCGCCGCATCGTACGGCGCATCGATCAGCCGGCCGGCGAGTGCGTCGGGCACTTGTGACAAGCCAGCGACGGGTCGTTCCAGACGCAGATCGCCCGCCACCAAGGCGCGGAAAGGACGTTCTGCCATGTGCACCTCCTTGTGACACCAAAGGCCCAGCGAGTGGCGACAAATGTAACACGCTAGCGGAATTGACGATAGCGCGATTGGCGCGGGGCGAGGGGGGCGGTGCTAGCAGTTGCAGCACACGTTAGGCATTCCGTCGCGTGCTTATCGCTTGGCCATCCAAGCCGGCGGCTCAGCCGCCGAACTCGGTGGCAAAGCCACCGGCTTGGCAGCTACGCCGATGCTACCTTGAATCGAGAACATCGTGGGTGGCACCGATGGCTTGCCATCGGTGTTGCGCAGCAACAAGAAACTCGATGGGCACGCGTTAACCGAATGGAAACTTGCCACCCGTGCGGGACGGCGTTCGAGGTTTCTTGTGGCCTTCGGCCACCCAGGTGCAAGCACCTGGGCCACCCGCGGTGCTAGCAGTTGCAGCAGGCGTGAGGTGTTCCTTAGGAGCGTGCAGCGGGCATCTCGGGCTCCACCTTGTCCCTGGCCGCAGCCCTTTTGCAACGCGGCAGGGCTGCTCGTTGGGCGACCGTTATCAAGCCTTTACTTCGCCCTGCCTGCCAACGGCCTCGTTGTCGCGGTTTTTAGGCGATTGGCCACCGTTGCGTCGCATGGCCCATCGTTGTGGCGAGCTCCTGTACCGACTCTTTAACCTTTCCGACTCCCGCACATTGATGGCCCGTGATATGTTTTGTGCGAGCAACGGATCCTATTGCCAGCTATGGCTCTCTCGCCGAAACGGTTCTTGCCAGCCGTTTCGGCTTCGAGGCTTGTGGTCTCCGTGGCCCTGACAAGTACGATGCGTCTTCGGCGAGGGATTGTTCTTGCGCACCGCGAAGCAGGTCGCACGACAGTCGCCCTCGATAGCACGAATGATTCACTGGATTTCGCTGCTTGGCTTATGATGGATCGCGATGCCTCAGAATTAGTGCGAAGTTCGTGCGAAGCGAATAGCAGCGCCCAGGCGGGCTTCATTCATCGCTTGGTTCGGTTTCTCAAGCGGCAGAATCGTTCCCCGCTCGTCCATAGTGCCGTGGAACGAACGATTCACAAGCTGTGCCGCGTTGCCCAACTCGATCTGTTGGACGTGCTCAAGCGCGAACGTGGCGACGATTCGCACGCGGCGGAACGAATGGTTATCGATCTCGCCAATAAGTGCGGCTTGAATCTGCTCGATCTGGCCTATCACAATATCGGAGTTAACAAGTGGGAAACGCCCGAAGTCTCGGGCGAGACGTTCGTCATCGAGCGCGTTTTGACGCGTTTAATCAAGAAACCGACGCCAATGTTTTTTGACGTTGGCGCTAATGAAGGCGACTATTCGATGGCGCTGCGCGCGCAGTTTCCTACGGCACGAATCGTCGCCTTTGAGCCGCAGCCGCAAATCTTTGCCCGCTGCGCTCAGGCCTTAGCGACCAGCAACGTCGATGTCCACAACGTGGCATTGGGAGCCGAAGCAGCCACGGCGAATATCTATGACTATGCCAGGGAGCATGGAACCGCCCATGCGTCACTGCACCAGGAGGTACTGACGGCCATTCACAAAGGGCAGGAAATCAAATACAGCACTATTGTCGTAGAGACGCTGGACCACTTTTGCAATACTCATGGCATCGATCGCATCGACTTTCTCAAGATCGATACGGAAGGACATGAATACGCCGTGCTGGAGGGGGCGCGAGACCTGTTGAGGGAGAATTGTATTGACGTGATTCAATTTGAATTCAACGAAATGAATATCGTGTCTCGTCGCTTTCTCCGTGACTTCTACACGTTGTTGCCGAATCATCGTTTCTATCGCCTGGACTCGCGACGATTGATCCCGATTTGGGATTACAGTTCTTGGAACGAAGTCTTTCGTTTCCAGAATATCCTGGCGATTCCCAAGACGAGTGAGCAGTTCGCTTAGTGGCGTTCAATCCAGGCTTAGTGCCTTCATCAAATACCTAAGGCCCTCGGGGACATCGACCCAAGCGGCGAAAGCGGCCCGGTTTGCTGGCCCTGACACCGCGCTATTTGCGCGGCGGAGCGCGGCGCGGGGTGGCGGCCGAGGAACCTTGCGCCGGGCGTGCGGTGGCTTTGGCCGTCGGCTTGGCTGCCTGCTTTGCCGGCTGTTTG
The DNA here is from genome assembly GCA_018242585.1 of Planctomycetota bacterium. Taxonomy (NCBI): domain Bacteria; kingdom Pseudomonadati; phylum Planctomycetota; species Planctomycetota bacterium. The sequence continues at coordinate 56,440 of JAFEBQ010000005.1, read as the reverse complement.
CGCACTGACTCGCGCGTTTGATCGAGGGCTTTGCGCGCTTGCGGGCTGTCGGCGCGTCCTTGCAGCTCGAACAGGAACCGGCTTGGAATCGTGTCGCGGGCTTTGCCCCACTTGAACCGCGATAGGGACAGCGACAGGGTCAACCGATCGCGCGCCCGCGTGACGCCGACGTAACAGAGCCGGCGTTCCTCGTCGATGGCGATGCCGTCGACGGCCACGGCCCGGTGGTGCGGCAACAGCCCTTCTTCCAGCCCGACCATGTAGACGTGTGGGAACTCCAGCCCCTTGGCCGCGTGCATGGTCATCAGCACGATCGCGTTGCGGGCCAGTTGCGACTCTTTGTCATCTTCATCGTCACGATTGTTGAGCGCGACGTCTTCCAGAAAACCCGCCAGCGTCGGATTCTTGGCCCGGTCCTGATACGAACCGAGCGAGTTGACCAGCTCCTCGACCGACGCCCAGCGCGAGGATTGGTCGTTCGGCTCGTGGTAGAGTCGGTGAATCTCGTCCTGATAGCGAAGGGTTTGCAGCAGATCGACCGCCACGTCCACGAGCGGTTGCGACTTGGCCCGAGCGCTGAAGTCGGCCACCAGCGCGCGTAACTGCTCGACACCCTTGCGCGCGGCCGGCGGCAAGCCGGGGACGCGGGCCGCCTCGGGCAGAATCTCCCAGACCGGTTTCCCCTGCTCGACGGCGCGGGCGAGTAGTTGCTCGACCGCCTTGGGACCAATGCCGCGCGGCGGCGTGTTGATTACGCGGAGCAATGACACTTCGTCCTGGGGCTGGGCCAGGACTTTGAGCCAGGCCAGGATGTCGCGAACTTCCTTCCGGTCATAGAACGACATGCCGCCGATCAGCGTGTAGGGCAACTTCGCGCGGCGCAGCTCGGCCTCGAACGGGCGCGGCTGTTCGTTGGTGCGGAACAGAATGGCGATGTCGCGCGGCTCGGCCAGTCGGCGGAACAACAGCGACGCAATCTCCTCGACCACCTGGTTGGCTTCGGTCGTCTCGTCGGGAAAGGTGAGAATCCGCGGCTCTTCACCTTCCTTGCGACTGGCTTTCAGCACCTTGTCGTGGCGCTGCTTGTTGTGGCGAATCAATCGGTTGGCCAGCGTGATGATCGGCTCGCACGAGCGGTAGTTGTCTTCCAGGCGCACGACCTTGGCGTCGGGCCAGTCGCGCTTGAACTGCAAGATGTGCGTCACCTCGGCCCCGCGCCAGCCGTAGATCGATTGATCGTCGTCCCCCACGACGCACAAGTTGCGGTGCCCGCCGGCCAGGGCCTTGATGATTCGGTACTGCGAACCGTTGGTGTCCTGGTACTCGTCAACCAGAACGTGATCGAACCGGCCGGCTTCGGTCCGGCGGACCTCGTCGAAGTTGCAAAGCAACTGCTCGGCCAACAGCAGCAAGTCGTCAAAGTCGACGGCGGCGGCGTTCTTGAGCGCTTGCTGATAGCGCCGGTAGCCCATCGCCGCCAGGTGTTCCTTGTCGGTGCGCGCGGTCTGAGCCGCCTGGGTCGGGTCGATCGAGGCGTTCTTCCAGCGGCCGATGTGAAAGAGGAGATCGCTGGGGCGCATGTCAGCGCCGGGGACTTTCAACTCGCGCAGCGCGCCGCGCGCCGCCGACTCTTGATCGCCCCGGTCATAGATGCCGAACTGGGCCGGATAGCCCAGGTGGCGAATCTGTCGCCGCAGGATCCGCACGCACAGCGAGTGAAACGTGGAAATCTCCGGCTTGGTCGGCAACTTTTTGCCCAGCAGCTCGGCGGCCCGGCTTTGCATTTCGCCGGCGGCTTTGTTGGTGAACGTGACGGCCAGAATCCGCTCGGGCTTGGTGCCGTGGCGGATCAGCTCGGCGATCCGATGGGTGACCACTCGGGTTTTGCCCGTGCCCGCGCCGGCCAGTACCAACAGCGGGCCACTGAGGGTGGTCACAGCCTCGCGCTGCGGCGGATTCAATTTGGCGAGGGATGACATGGCGTGGGCACGTCTGGCAATGGAGAAGCACGACGCGCTCGACAGGGCGCGCTCGGACCATGCAGTGGAAACATTTCACGCCGCGCGGTCAAGGAGGGGTGGGGAAGTTGCTGGTTGCGAGTTGCTGGTTGCTAGTAATACGGGCGGCGCAGACTCGCGGCGCTGTTGCCATCACGCGGCGCGCGCCAACCCTTCTCCCTCCGGGAGAAGGTGGCCGACAGGCCGGATGAGGGGCTTCGAGCAAGCTTGTTAGACGACGGAATCAGACTGGCGATTATTGAATGTGCGTGTTGCGGCGCGAATGGCGATTGATGCGAGACCCTCATCCGGCGGCTAGCGCCGCCACCTTCTCCCGGGGGGAGAAGGGGTTGCGCGGCGTCGCTCATAAGATCCAACAATCATTCAATTCACAACCAAACTCATCAAACACCGACTCCCTCTCTCAACTTCTCTGCCTTCTCTCCGTGCAAACCTCCGTGTCTCTGTGCCTCCGTGGCAAACTAGGCGTGAACGCAGGACGCGCGATGGCGGCCGGCGCGGGCCGTGGCCAGGCAGTCGCCGATCCGCTGTTGCACTTCGGCCACCAGCGCCGCGTCGTCGAGCGCTTGGGCCTGTTCGGGCGCGATTGGTGGGCCGAAGACAATGTGAACCGTCGCGCGGCGCGGCAGCTTCTGTTTGCGCGGCCAGGCCTGATAGGCCCCGTCGATCGCCACCGGCACCAGCGGCGCTCGGGCGCGGCGGGCCAGCGCGCAAAACCCGGGCTTGATCTTTTGCAGATCGCCGTCGGGCGTGCGAGTGCCCTCGGGAAAGATCGCGACCGCGCTCCCTTCGCGCACGCGGCGGAGCGTCTCCTTGAGCCCAGACAGCCCGCCCCCTTCGCGATCGAGCGGGATCGTGTCGACCGCCCAGAGCGCCAATCGCAACGGCGCCGATCGAAACAGCGTATCGCGCGCCAGAAAGAACATGTCGCGATCCGCCGCCAGGCCAAGGAGCAGCGGATCGAAGAAGCTCTGATGGTTCGACAACACCAACGCCCCGCCGGTCGGCGGCACGTGCTGCCGGCCGCTGACGCGAATGTCGAGCAAGGCCGCCCCCAGCAGCCGGCAACTGAGTTGCAGGAAGTTGTAATAGAGGTACTTGAGGGGCGTGCGACCGGCCATGAATCGGGCGTCTCGTCAAAACTTCAGGGAAGTGCATCCACAGGTGTCGCTCTATGATACGCCAAGCGGGACATCTTGGATTATCGTAATCCTGCTAGATCGCATTTCAATTCGTGGGAGCGTGCCTAGCCAGGCCGCCATTCCCGCGCAGGCGGGAATCTAGTGGTTGCGGTTACCCTCTCGATTCCCGCCTGCGCGGGAATGACGGAATCAGGGCTGGCGTTTGATTCCTGATTCCGAATCGGCTTCGTTGCCGCGAACCGTGGCCATTCCACCGGCTGAACGGACACCTCGATGCGTCAGTGCCGTGAAAAGCGATCTAATTCAGGCTGCTGGAAACCGGCGCGCGCAGCGGCTAGGCTGATAGCCTTGCTGCGAGCGGCGCTTGGCCCGCCGAACCTGCGCCGGAATCCGCCGCTCGCCCCGCCTTTGCCGCGGAGCGTCCGCTCCGCTTCATCTTTCCCGAGGGAGTCACGTTCATGATGTATCGACGCCTGGCATGCTGGTTGGCGCTGTGCGCGCTGGTGTGCGGAACGTACGGGGCCGCGCCGGCCCGCGCCGCCGAGGAACTCGAAACGACCAAACCCGTGCCGCGCGACGAGCGTTGGCTGGTGCGGCACAACTCGATCAACGAGCGTGCCAAGCAAGGGGATGTCGATCTGCTGTTCATCGGCGATTCGATCACCCAGGGTTGGGAAGGGGCCGGCAAGGAGACCTGGGCCAAGTATTACGGCAATCGCAAGGCGATGAACGCCGGCATCGGCGGCGACCGGACCCAGCACGTCCTGTGGCGGTTGGACAACGGCAACATCGACGGCCTGAGTCCCAAGCTGGCCGTGCTGATGATCGGCACCAACAACTCGGGTCAGAACACTTCGGAGGACATTGCCGCGGGGGTCAAAGCAATCGTCGCCAAGTTGCGCGACAAGCTGCCCAAGACCAAAGTGTTGGTGCTGGCCGTCTTTCCGCGCGGCGGCGACGCTGAAAGCCCCGGTCACAAAGTGAACGTCGGCGCCAACGAGATATTCAAAAGCGTGGCCGACGGCGAGAACGTGTTTTACCTGGACATCGGCGACGAGTTCCTGGGCTTCGACAAGCGCCTGAACAAGGTGATCATGCCCGACTTGTTGCACCTGAGCCCGCGCGGCTATGACATTTGGGCCGCGGCCATTGAGGCCAAGCTGGTCGAGCTACTGGGGGAAGTGGCGCCCAATGCGCTGAGCCTGGCCGAGGAAAAAGCCGGCTGGAAAATGCTGTTCGACGGACGCACGACCCGCGGCTGGCACAACTACAAGAAGGACGGAGTTGGCCCAGGCTGGAAGATCATCGACGGCGCGCTAACGCGGGTCGACAAAGGGGCGGGGGACATCCTGACCAACGAGATGTACGACGCGTTCGAGTTGTCGCTCGAATACAACATCTCGCCCGAGGGGAACAGCGGCCTGATGTTCCACGTGACCGACGAGGGGAAGACACCCTGGCAGACCGGTCCGGAAATTCAGATTCAAGACAACAAAGATGGTCACGACCCGCAAAAGGCGGGCTGGCTGTACCAGCTTTACTCGTCCGAAGTCGACGCCACCAAGCCCCCCGGCGAGTGGAATCAGTTGCGCATTCTGATCACGCCCGAGAAGTGCGAACAGTACATGAACGGCGTCAAATACTGTGAGTACGTCAAGGGGAGCGACGACTGGAACCAGCGGGTGGCCAAGAGCAAGTTCGCCCAGTATCCTTTGTTCGGCAAGCCGACGCGCGGGTATATCTGTCTGCAAGATCACGGCAACCTGATCGCGTTTCGGAACGTCAAGATTCGTCCCATCGCCACCAGCGGGAGCAAAAGCTCGATGAACATCGACAAGCAGCCGTTCGGCACGACGCCCGAGGGAAAACAGGCCTCGCTGTTCACGTTGACCAATGCGCGCGGACTGGTGGTCAAGCTGACCGATTACGGGGCGCGCTTGGTCGAGTTGCAAGCGCCGGATCGCAGCGGCAAACCGGCGAACGTGACGCTCGGCTTCGACACATTGGACGGCTACATCGCCCACAAAGCGTTCTTTGGCTGCACCACTGGGCGCTATGCCAACCGAATTGCCAAGGGGAAGTTCACGCTCGATGGCTATGACTATCAGTTGGCGACCAACGCCGGCGCGAACCATCTGCACGGCGGCGCGCGGGGCTTTGACCGCGCGGTGTGGAAGGCCGAGTCATTGGCCGACGGCGTGGCGTTCAGCCATGTCAGCCCCGACGGCGATGAGAACTTTCCCGGCGCGCTCAGCGTGCGGGTCGAATACCTGCTCGGCGATGACAACCAGTTGCGAATCAACTACATGGCCACGACCGACAAGCCGACTGTGTTGAACTTGACGAACCACGGCTACTGGAACCTGGCCGGCGGCGGCAAGGTGTTAGACCACGAGATGACGATCGCGGCCGATCGCTATGTGGCCGTCGATAAGGAATCGATCCCGACGGGTAAGCTGGCCCCCGTGGCCGGCACGCCGCTCGACTTCAAGCAGGCGCACAAGATCGGCGAGCGGATCGAGCAGATGAAGCCCGCGGAAGGGCCGACTGGCTATGACCATTGCTACGTGCTGCGCAGCCAGGACGGCAGCGTGCAACTAGCCGCGCGCGTCAAGGATCCGGCCAGCGGCCGCGTGATGGAAGTCTTCACCACCGAGCCGGGCGTGCAGTTCTACACGGGCAATTACCTGGACGGCGACAAGGTGAACGGTGGGCACGAGCAGCACACGGCGTTCTGTCTGGAGACGCAGCACTATCCCGACTCGCCGAACCAGCCGTCGTTTCCGACCACGGTTTTGCGACCAGGGCAGACGTACAAGCAGACGACGATCCACCGCTTCTCGGTCGAGTAGTCGTTGCGACGTTGTTTCAGCTCGTAGCACTTAGCGCGCGTTCAAAGCGTGCGCGACGAACACCCCACCCTGCCAGGGCGGGGGAGGGTCTCAACGCGCTGACGGCCATTCGTCGTCGCGCTTATATGCAAACGGAACATGCCCCAGGCTGGTATGGCTTGGGCCATTGGCCATTCGACTTCGATTGGCCCTTTGCCTAGCCCTTAATCCCTCGCTCCTACCCCCTCATCCTCGCCGCGCGCCTTGCCTGTCATTTAGGCACCACTGGCAGAACAAACTGCGACACAATGTCGTAGTTTTCTTCGCGGTCTGCCAGGTCACCAAAAACAGATGCCGTCAATAAATCAATAAATAATAACAACTTACAAAGATAAGCAATACTGATATTGCTGAATCCATCGCGTCCAGTTAACAGAATGTTTATCTTTGGCGCACTAAATGCAATTGAGTGGCCTAGCCTTAGTTGCCTCAGGGTCAAGCTATGCGACCACGCCCTCTTTGGAGCCGCCCCAGGGGGTCGTCGAGGCGGATGTCCTGAGACGGTACTGACCGATAGCAACGACCGACTCGCTGATAATTCCTGTTCTGGATTCGAGTAGAAAGATCACCACCATGAAGCGACGTGAAACCGCCGCCAAGGAGCTCGAACAGGATCTGCGCCCGCGCTTCGACCTGACCGATCTGTACCCCATCGTTGGTTTGATCGGACTGGCCAGCTACTTCATCCTGGGCTAAGATCTCAACCTGGCCTGGTCGGGCGACTCTTTCTCAACTCTGCCTCTCGCGCGGTGACTGCCGCGCGATCGATCCGCGCCGGCAGCAGCGACGTCAAGTTCTCGAGCGCCGCGGCCATACCATGCACCGCCGCCTCGAACAGATCGTCCCCCGCGACCAGACTCTGCGCCAGCCCCGCCGCCAGACAGTCGCCACACCCGATCGGGTTGACCACCTCGGCCACGCGCGGCGGCGCGAACTGTTCGATCTTGCCGGCCGTGGCCACCCAAACTGGGCCAGCGCCTTGCGTCATCACCACGCCTTGCGCGCCGGCAGCGAGCAACTGACGAATCGCCCCCCGCACATCGTCATCGGTCACGAGCGTGCGACCGAACGTGTGCCCCAGCTCTTCACGATTGGGCTTCACCACCAGCGGGCGCTCGGTCAGCGCCGCCAATAGCTCGGGTCCGCGCACATCGAGCACCGCCGGCAAAGCCCGCGCACGCAACAGGTCGCGATAGAACGTCGCCGGCGTGCCGCGCGGCAGCGACCCGGTCAACACGGCGCACTCGGCGCCGACGGCCGCCTCGGCGTACGCCGCCTGAAACTCGCGTAGCTCGGCGTCGGTCAACGGCTGGGCGTTTTCGACCAGCTCGGTCGTCGCGCCGCTCGCGCGATCCAACAGCGTGGTGCAAACGCGCGTCGGCGCCGCGGTCTCGATCCAGCGGCGCCGCGCCCCCAGCGCGGCGAACTCGCGCTCGATCTGCTCGCGCGCCGGGCCAGCCAGCGGCGAAACGGTCAGCGATTCAACGCCCAAGCAGCGGAGTGCGACGCCGACATTCAGCACCTTGCCCGAGCCGCACCAGTGCGCGCTCGCGGCCCGGTTCACCTCGCCGATCGCGAGCGCGTCAAAGGCGAGAATCTGCTGCCAGGCAGGCGTCAGTCCAGCCGCGACGATCACAGCATGTTCTCCAACAGCTCGCGCAGCTCGGCGTCGGCCACCTGGTGCGGGTTGCCGTTCATGCTGTTGCCGCGCGAGCCCGCGACCAGAGCGTCGAGCTGCTCGGGTTTGACGCCGATGTCTCCCAGCCGTCGCGGGATTTGCAGGTCGACAATCAATTGATCGATTCGATCGACCAGCGTGTCGGCCGCCAGGGAGTCACGCACCGAGTTCGACACCCGGGCGTCGCGGGCCAACTCGGCCAGTTGCGACTCGCACGTCAATCGATTCACGCGCAGCGCCGCCGGCAACATCATGGCACAAGCCAAACCGTGCGGTGTCTTGAGCACGCTGCCGAGCGCCGCGGCCACGCCGTGGGCGAGCCCCAGTCCCGAGTTCGCCAGGGCCAGCCCGCTGAGCAGCGCGGCATGGCTCATCGCCTCGCGGGCCGGGCGCGAGCTGCCATCGCGAACCGCCTCGGGCAACGCGGGCAGCGCGCGGCGCAACCCTTCGACGGCCAGCGCGCGGGCCATCGGTCGGGCGTTGCGCGTGAGATAACTTTCGATCAGTTGCGTGATCGCGTCCATGCCCGTCCAGGCCGTCGTCCGGGCCGGCAGCGAGACGGTCAATTGCGGGTCGACCAGCACCAGCGGCGGCACCATCAGGTTGGACCGCAAGCTCTTCTTGAACGCCGGATCGTAGCTGGTGATCACCGAGTTCTTGGTCGCTTCGGCCCCCGTGCCCGCCGTGGTCGGCATGGCCACCATCGGCAGCGGCGGCTCGACCAGTTGGCAGCCGCGACCGACCCCTTCCAGGTAATCGGTAACGCTGGCCGGTTGCGATTGCGTGGTCAGCGCGGCGGCCGCCTTGGCCAGATCGATGGCCGCGCCGCCGCCAAGAGCCAATAGCCAGCTATTGCCGCGCGGCGCCTGCGAGCGGAGCAGCGTGGTCAGCCGATCGACGTCTTCGACCTCGGGCTCGCGATTGATCGTGGCGGCAACGATGACGTGTTTGCCCGACTGGCGGAGCGACTCTTCGATTTCGGTCCAAGCGCCGCTGGTGAGCAGAGTCCGCGAACCGATCACCGCATAGACATGCTTGCCCCAATCGGCGACCAGCGAGATAAGCTGCTGCCGCCGCGCCCAACCAAACACGATCTGCCGCGGCGAAAGAAAGTCGTAATCGATCGGGCTCGGGCTGATCGCCATCGGTCGTTAGCAACTCATTGCTCAGGGAAGCCTTCCAGGCACGAACCAACCAATCACCGTCACCGCGACAAGCCTTGGATCGCCGCCAGCCGGGCGCGGATGACTTGTTCCAGGCGTTCGACCACTTGCTCGGGCGTCATCCCGTCGGTGATTACTTCGATGGCGTCGTCGGCCTTGCGCAGCGCCCCGACCGGGCGGCGCGAGTCGCGCTCGTCGCGCAGCGTCTGCTGTTCGAACACTTCGTCGAACGTGATCGTCTGGCCCCGGGCCAACAGATCGCCCATCCGCCGGCGGGCTCGTTCGTCGGGCGTGGCGGTGAGGAAGATTTTGCACTCGGCCTCGGGAAACACGACCGTCCCTTGATCGCGCCCCTCGGTCACCACGCTCAGGCCGCGGGCCGCCTGCCGTTGCAGCTCGACCAGGTGGGCTCGCACCTCGGGATTGTCGGCCAGGTGATAGATCAGGCCGGTGACTTGGGGCCCGCGGACCGCCTGGGTCACATCCTCGTCGTCCAGGTAGACCCGATCGTCGCGCAGCTCGACTCGCACATCACGCGCCAGCGCCGCCAGCGCGTCGGCGTCGTCCCACGACACGCCGCGTCGCATGGCCGCCAGGGTGACGGCCCGGTACATGGCGCCGGTGTCGAGAAAGCGAATCCCCAGCCGCCGCGCCAACTGCCGCGCGGCGCTGCTCTTGCCCGAGCCTGCTGGTCCGTCAATCGTCACAATCATCGAGCAGTCCGTGAAGTCCATGTCCTGTGATCCAATATGCTCGAAATGTTAATGAATTACCATCGTCGTCGAGCGCGCGGACCTATGGTCCTGCGGCTAAACCGCAAGCGTAATTTACTCCCCCACCCTCTACTCCCCCACACCCCCACATATCGCTTTGCGTCTTTGCGGTTCAATTTCCTTTTAACTTAGTTGTAGCTCGATCATCGTCCATTCAAAGGCCCCCAGGTCGACTTGTACCGCGTCGCCGTCGATCGGCAAGTCGACCAGCCGGTTCCCCAGCAGGTCGACATGCCGGGCTGCTTGCGGCGGTCGGATGGTGCGAACCCGCACCGCGCCGGCGGTCCCTTCGGTCTCTAACAGCCTGAGGCGTACGACCTTGTCGCCGCTGGCAGTGGTCGCTCGTTCGAGCCCCGTGGCGATGACATTCCGCGCGTCGATGTGAAACAGCCAGCCGCTGCCGGCCGTGGCGCTCGGAATGGCCACGTCGCGGGCCACGATCACGTCGGTCACCAGCCCCAGGGCTTCGGCGGCTGGGTGAGGCGGATCGAAACTGACGCCCAGGCGGAACTTCTGCCGCGTTTCGCCCCGCGCGACCAGCAGCGTGTCGAGCATCCGCTCACCGCCGTGCAAATGGTACGGCAAGCCGCCGGTCAGGATCGCTGTCTGCCAGCCTGGGGCGCGGACCTCGACGAACTGGGGCGCTTCGATGCGCTTGGCCTCGGTCGGCTGGGCCGCCAGCGCCACGCCGCGCACCAGTTCGGCCGACGGCTCGCTCCAGGCAAACCGCGCCGCGTAGTACGAGTTCCAGGCATCGGCCCGCGGCGGTTCCTTGATGTCGAGCGTGATGTCGATCAACAGCGTGCGCGAGCCGCGCCACAATTCGTATTCTTGCGTGAACAGGGCCAGCACCTGCCCCTCGGCCCCCAGCAGTCGGCCGCGACTGGCCAGGCGTCCGCACGCCGGGCCGGCGCTGAGCACTTGGATTTCATCGGCCACCATCGTGCTGTACAAGGCCGCCTGGTCCGGGTCGCTCCACGTCTCGCCCGGTTGCGGGCGCGGCTGAGCCAGGCGAAACGACAACTGCTGGGCCAGTCGATTGCGCCGGCTGTTCAACGTGTAGACCGATTTGATCCCGCCGTTGGTCGGGTGGAGCGTGACTTCAAACAGCTCGTTGCGCAGCACCTGACCTTCGGCCATCGGCGCGGCGCGCTTGCCACTCTTGGCCGGCGTGGACGCTTTGCCACTTCCCGCCGCGAGCCAGGCGAAGCCATGGCTGGGGGTTTCGACCAGCGCCAGCTTTTTATCCCCCAGCTCCTGCACCGCTTGAACCGGGCCGGCCACGTCGGGCAGCGCGCCCAGCGACGAGACGTCAACCACCAGCCGCCGCGCGAAGCCGTCGGGATTGGCGACCAGCAGGCCGCGCGTGGCACCGCTGGCTGCCGCGCCGGCCAGTCGAGTGATCGCTCCCTGGCAGGCATCATCGAGTTTCGTGGCCAGCGCTTCGGAGGCGCTCGCCTCGTCGGCCGCCAGATCGCAATCGGTGGCGCTCGGAAGTTCCGCTGGCGCACTCTCCGCAGGTTTTAGCGCGAACGCCATCGCGTCGATCGCCCGGGCCGCGGCCGCGCGGCGGCACATCGCCAGCCGGCGCGCGTGGCGCGAGATCGGATCGGCCTGCTGCTTGATGATCGCCTGACGCAGGTACGGCACCCGATACTGGTCGGGCCGGAACTGGGTCAAGTCGCCCGGCCGGTCGGTATCGGCAAAATAGGCGTCGAGCGCGATGTAAGTTCCCAGCGGCGAGCCATACGCCGTCACGCGCCGCAGATCGAGATAGAACGGACTCACCTCGCCGGGCCAGTGGGCCCAACAGACCGTGGCGACGTGGTCGTTGTCCATCGACTCACCCATGGCCCGTGGAAAGCTGAGGATACTGTCGGCCGAGCGGGCATCGAGCGGCACGCGGCACAAGGCGTCGATCGCGCCGGTGTCGAGCCCTTGCCAGCGGGTTTTGCATTGCGGGCTTTGCGGGAATTGACCGTCGTCGAGCGTCACATGCAGCGCGCCGGTGAAGCCCAGTTGTTCGAGCATGCCCGGCAGGATCGGGCTGAGGCCAGCGCGACGCCGGCCGTAAACCACGGGTCGCGCGCCGAGCGCCTGCTCGGTCGCGGCGATGCCTCGTTGCAGATTCGTCAGCACCGCCTCGCGCGGCAACAGCGGCAGTTCCCCCTCGCGATACTCGCCACCCACCAGCGCCACGCGGCGGTGATTGAGCGCGAGCTTCAAAGCAGCCAGCGTCTCGGGCTCGGTTCGCGCCAGGTGTTCAGCCGTCTCGCCCGAGATCAGCAAATTGGTCGGCACCGGGGCATCGAACTCAGCGCGCAACGTGGCGCCGACCGTCGTCGGCGCGACTAGTGTTAGATCGACCAGGTAGCAATTCACCGGGTAGAACCGCTCGCGGGCTTCGGTCAACGCCTCGAAGCCGTTGCGCAAGTGGCGGCGCGCTTCGTCGCCGTTCCCCTCGACCGCGGCCTGGGCGCCGGCCACGACTTCGTTGCGCAGGTTGACCTCGTCCAGGTTGCTCATATAGCGCATCTGGCGGGTGAGCAACTCGACCAGCAGGTACGCCGTCCCCAGGGCCAGAAAGTCGGCGACCAGTTCCAGGTCGATCTCGGCCACGGGGCGCGGCAAGGCGTCGGCGTCAAGCTGGGCCAGCGCCGCCGCGATCAGTTCATCGCGACGATGCGTCTTGCGCAGGACGCAGGCCCCTTCGTTCTTGGCCCGCGACGCCCAACCGGCCAACAACAGCGATTCGCTCGCTTGCGGAATGATGAGCAGCCGATTCTCAAGTTCCTCGGGCGGAGCGTCGGCCCGGAACCAGGTGGGCATCTGAGCGGCGGCCGCGATCAAGGCCGGGTGCCACAGCGCCGACCAGGCGGACAACAGCCCTTCGGCTTCGGTCCCCTGGTGATGGACCGGAAAGTCCTCCAGGCTGTGACAGGGAAGCAGGACGATCAGTTCCGAAAACTTCATCGGCGGGTTCGATCGCAAAGGGCGGCGCGTGCGGGGCGGGAAAAACGTCACTTCACGATAGCTGCCAACCGCCGCAGGTCCAAGAGGGGCGATCTTGATCTCTGGGTAGCACCGGTTGCTCGTCAACCGGTGTTGCGCAGCAACAAGAGGCGACGGGAAAGGTCAAATTCGATGTCGAAGTGCATCCTGCGCAACGCCTCTTGCGGCTTCGCCGCCCAGGTTGACGAGCAACCTGGGCTACCCTGGCGTTACTTTGTTAAGTCGCCGGGCCTAATAACGACACATCGTCTTCGGCTTTGCGGCGACGTGGGTTGCGATAAAGAATACGGCTCAGCAGCTCGAACGAGCCCGGCTCGTCGACTTCGCGCTCGAAGTGCCACTGGTCATGGGTCGGCACGAACCGCTCGTCGAATGGCCAGGGATCGAGCGGCGGATAGCCGAGCGCGGCCGCCAGCTTCGATGAATCGAGGGCGATGTTGCCAGCACGGGGGGGGATGGGACCGGCCTCGACGCGCGGACAGCCCATCAACAATTCAGGATCGTAGCCGCCGACACGATTGATGACCTGGCCCACCTGATAGACGCTCATCGCTCGCGGCGCGGCGGCGTGAAACAGCCCTTGCAAGTCAGGCCGAGCCAGCACGGCGCGGCACAAGCGATTCAAACAGTCGGTATAGATCGGCGTGCGAATCTCGTCGTAGTACAGCGTGGCTGGGCGCGACTTGCGAAACCGCGACTGAATCCAATCGATCGCGCCGGCATGGCCGTTGAAGCTGACACCCATCGGTAGCGAGATGCGGAGCACGGCCGCGTCGAGCTTGCGCTCGGCGATCACCTGCTCGGCCATGACCATCGTCTTGCCGTACATGTTCACCGGATCGACGGGAGCCGACTCGATGTACCCGCCGGGGCCGACGCCCGAGTAAACCATGTCGACCGACAGATGGACCAATCGGACGGGTCGATCGGCGATGGCGTCGAGCAGGTTGATGACGCCGCCGACGTTGATCCGGCAGGCCAACTCGGGATCGAGCTCGCAGGCCTTCAGCGCGCAGTTGCCGGCACAGTTCAACACCGCGCGGAACTCGTATTGGTCAAACAGTCGCAGCAGCCCGTCCCGATCTTCGGCGTCGCAGGCCACAATGTCTGGCCCGCGCAGCTTCCAGTTGTCGCGCTGGCGCACGCCGACGACCTGGCCCGGGAAGCGCCGCCGAAAATACGGCAGCGCGTTGTAACCAGGCACGCCCGAGACGCCGGTGATCAGCAGCGGCAGCGGCGGAGTAAGTCGCGGGCGTTTCACGGGGACGAAGTCGCTCGGGGTGGTGAGGAAGGAACCCTGGTTACGACATTTGCAGCGTGCCGCGGGTCAGGCCGACCTGGTTCAGCACTTGCAAGCTGCGCCAGGCGCTGCGGCCGTCGTGACGGCCGGCCAGCACGCTGGCGTAATGTTCCAACAACGGCGCCACGTCAGCCGCCGCCTCGCGCAGCAACTCGACGCGGAACCAACGCACGCCCAGTTGCGACATCCGCCCCAGGTACTCGGCCGCGCTTTGCGGCAAGTTGTGGAACACGGTGTTGCGGCAACCGGCGTCGGCCACGATGGGGAACTCGGCCCCCGCGCGGTCGCGCAGCTCGACGCGGTGGGTGTCGCACGGGCGTCCGCAGTCGCGCCAGTCTTTACCGTCGCTGAGCGTATGGGCAAACACGCAGTGCTCCATGTGGAACATCGGCATGTGATGGTGGACCACGGCCTCGAACAAACCAGGATCGATCCGCCGCATCAGGGCCTGGAACTGTTCCCAGTTCAGGTCATGGCTGGGCGTGATTCGCTCGACGTCCCATCGTTCCAGCACGGCCGCCGTCAGCTCGTTGGCCACGTTGAGCGAATAGTCGGACACCAACGATAACTCGGGGCGGTGCTGGCGAAAATACGAGATTGCCGCCAGGTTCCGCACCAGCACCACGTCGGGCTCGCTGCGGGCAATCTGCACGAGCCAGCCTTCCTCGCCCGGCTTGATGACGCGCAACGTCGCCACCCCCACGGGCATATTGGCGGCGCGACAGTGTTCGACCGCCGGCCGATAGCGCCGCACGTCCTCGAAATCGCAATACACAATCGCCGGCTTAGGCAGCCCGTCGCTCGGCGACCAGGCCAGCACCGCTTCCAGCTGATCCATCGTCCGCGCCAGCACTGCTAGCCGCGGCTGGTCTTCGTGCGGGGCGGTGATCTGTCGCGCGACGGCGCGCTGCTCGTCCAGGGCGGTCATGTCGATGGTGCGCTCGGCCTGCGCCTGGCGCGTGGCTTCGAGTGTGGCGACCGCTTGCCGGCGCAGCTCGTTCAACACGCTCTTGGGAACCATCACCGGCGCGTCGGTTTCGACCGCGACATTGCCCAGACAGAACGACGTGTCGCCGAATCGATCGAGTTGCTGGCGCAGGCTTTCGACGGTGA
Source organism: Planctomycetota bacterium (assembly GCA_018242585.1). Lineage (NCBI taxonomy): Bacteria > Pseudomonadati > Planctomycetota > Planctomycetota bacterium. The sequence goes on along the minus strand of JAFEBQ010000005.1, from coordinate 41,350 downwards.
GCGGATGTTTGATCGCCTGGGTCAAGGGACCGGGCCAGGCGGCGCTCGCCTCGCGTCCCAAGCCATCGCGCAAAACCAGCGTCAGCGCGCCGCCGACGTTGCCGCGCGCGACCGCGTCGATCGGCTCGCGGCGCTCGTGCTCGTCGCTTTGCACGGCTCGCTGCACGCGGCGACGAAGCTGGGGATCGTCGGTCTTCCAAACGCGCGCGTCGCGCGTCACTTGCGACAAATCGGCGGCCCCTTGCAGCAGCTCGATTTCGACCCGCCGAGTTGTCGCACGGTAGCCGGGTTGTGCATTGAGCAATCGCACACCGACCAGCCGGCCTCCTTGCTCGTCCCGCTCGGGATGTCCTTCGTCGAAGACAATGCCGTCGCCGGCGCGGAGCACTTCGTCGGGAACCCCGTCGGCCAATTCAATCGTGGCCCGACCGCCGTAGGCCTCGACCAGCGTGCCGACAAAGACGCCGCGACTTTTTGGGAAGCGGCCTTGGACCAGTTCCTGGTGATCGACCCCGCGCAAGAATCCCGGGCTGAAGCCGCGCGAGAAGGTTTGTTGCAGGTCGAGGGTCGCTTGCTGATCAAGTTGAAACTGCTGACCGGCCAGCGCCGCGTCGAGTGCGGCACGATAGGTCTGGGTGGCGACGGCGACGTACTGCGCGCTCTTCAGGCGTCCTTCGATCTTCAGGCTGCACACGCCTCGCTTCACCAGATCGTCCACCAGGTTGTACGCCGCCAAATCCTGCGGGCTGAGCAGGTACGCCACGTCGCCCAGCTCGCGACGCTGGCCATCGACCAACAATTCGTAAGGCAAGCGACAAGCCTGGGCACACTGGCCTCGGTTGGCGCTGCGGCCGCCGATGGCTTCGCTGGTCAGGCACTGGCCGCTGTAGGCGACGCACAACGCGCCGTGAACGAACACCTCGACCGGCAGTTCGGCCTGGGACGTGATCTGACCGATCTCGTCCAGCGACAGCTCGCGCGGCAGGATGACCCGGTCAACGCCCAACTCTTTGGCCAGCGCAATGCCGCGCGGCTCGGCCAAGGTCGTCTGGGTCGAAGCGTGAATCGGCAGTTGCGGAGCGAGTTGATGCACTAAGGCGGCCACGCCGAGATCCTGCACAATCACCGCATCGGCGCCGGCTTGGGCGATGGCCGCCACGGTCTCGGCCAGCTCGGGCAGCTCGTCCGAGAAGATCAACGTGTTCAGTGTGACGTAGCCGCGGACCAGGTGGCGGTGCAGAAAGCCGATCACCTCGGGCAGCTCGTCGCGCGAGAAGTTCGTGGCGCGATGCCGGGCGTTGAAGTTCGCCAGGCCGAAATAGACCGCGTCAGCGCCACAGGCCACGGCCGCGCGCAGCGCGTCCCAATCGCCCGCTGGGGCGAGGAGTTCAGCGCGAGGTTGCGGCGTAGTGGACATGGCGAGGGCTCGTTTCGCCGTCATTTTAGCAGAAACGTGCCGCGTCCGCCGGGGACCGTCAGAGGTGGGGGTGTGGGGGCGTTGGGGGGTGGGGGAGTAAAGCAACGCGCGCGGGCCTATGGCCCTGCGGCTAAACGGCGTTTTCCCAACTAGCAACTAGGAACCAGCAACTAGCAACTTCTCCTTCACCCCGCCCGCACGACCGGATTCGACAGCGTCCCAATCCCATCAATCGCAATCCGGATCATGTCGTCCGGCTGGAGCGTGAAGCTGGCGTCGGGCACGATGCCCGTGCCGGTCAACAGGTAGACCCCGTCGCGATAGGTGCAGTCGCGCCCCAGGTACTCAATCAGATCCTCGAACGTCCGGTTCAACTGCCCGATGTCGGTCGCTCCCTTGAAGACCAGCTTGCCGCCGCGCTCGATCACCATGCGAATGCCAATCTGCTCGGGCTTGGGCATGGCCGAGGCCAGCGTAATCCACGGGCCGAGCGCGCACGACTGGTCATAGACCTTGGCCTGGGGCAAATAGAGCGGGTTCTCTCCTTCGATGTCGCGCGAGCTCATGTCGTTGCCGATCGTAAAGCCGACCAGCTTCAATCGCGACGAGAGCACCAGCGTCAGCTCGGGCTCGGGGACGTTCCACTTGCCGTCCTTGCGAATCCGCACCGGTCGGTCGGGACCGACGACGCGCGAGGCGACGGCCTTGAAGAACAACTCGGGGCGGGCCGCTTCGTAGACCTTGTCATAGAAGCTGGCCGCGCCGACCGACTCTTCCATGCGGGCGGCTTTGCTCCGCTTGTAGGTCACGCCGGCGGCCCAGACTTCCTGGCGATCGATCGGCGGCAGCCACTGCACGCTGTCGAACGAGAGATGCTTGGCGGTTCGGTCGACGAGCAGGCCGATGGCTTCGGCCGGATCGGGGGCTTCGAGCAGATCGGTGAGCGAGCGATACTGGCCCCCCGACAAATCCAACGGCGCCAGCCCGGCGTCTTGCACCAGGCAGATCGTTTCGTCACCACCGATCGGTCGAACCTTAGCCAGCTTCATAACAGAATCCGGGTCTTCAGGAAGTCAATGAACCAGACAATATAGTGCAAAACCAACTCACAGGCGAATGACGAGAGCCAGTCTGGTTAGTGGTTTTGCTCTACTTTTTTCTGGGTCGGTAAGGCGAGCAGAAAGTTCGGCAGGAGAAAAGCTTTCAACTTGCTTGCAACCGCCTGGCGGCGCTGCGGTTGATTGGCTAGGACGATGACTTGATTTCGTTGGCGAAGTTCGTTGGGGGCAGCTTCTGACATGCCGATCACATTCAATCCACATCCAGCCAACATCCTGATGTGCGACTTCGATTCCGGATTCAAGCCACCCGAAATGGTGAAGCGCCGTCCCGTCGTCGTGATGTCGAAGGGGAACGGCCAAACCGTCATCGTGATCCCGCTGTCTACGGCTGAGCCTGTTCCTTTGCAATCGTTTCACGTCGAGATGAGCACGCTTTCATTGCCGGAATCGTTGCGTGACAGGCGTTGTTGGGCGAAGTGTGATATGGTCTGCACGGTGGCCTACTGGCGACTCGATCGCGTGAGAGACATCAAAGACCCCCTTACCGGCAAACGTCGCTATGTTACTCATCATGCACTGGCAGCAGACATGGACCTTATCAAACAAGCACTTAGGGGATTGCTGCGTCTTTAATTGCCTTGACTTTATCGTCAGGACAGCCGATGCTTAAAAGTGTTCCCCGCAAGGGGCCTGTGAGACTGTCCCGGACTTCGAGCCGGGCAGCAGGCATCCGCGGCGAAGCCAAGCCGCCGGATGCCTAGTACGAAGCAAGGAAGACGGTCGCCTTAACCGGCGGCCGTCTTTTTTTTTATTTGACTAAGCCAATGGTTGACCGCGCCTGTCCTGCTTCCAACGCTGTCGTCAGCATCGCAGTTCGCATTGCTGCGTAGAATGGATTGTGGCCATAATCTGGCCACTGGCGTCTCGCTCGCCCCGCGGCTTTGGAGGAAGTGGCCATGTCGGCGCAATCGCACACCCCGGCCGGCGCATCGACCGGCGCCGCGGCACGTCCCGCCGCCGGGCTTTCGATTGGCGAGTATCTGATCCGCCGCCTGCAAGACTACGGCGTCCGCGACGTGTTCGGCATTCCCGGCGACTATGTGCTGGGCTTTTACTCGATGCTCTGCGACAGCCCGATCAACGTCGTCGGCTGTTGCCGCGAAGACAATGCCGGCTTCGCCGCCGACGCCTATGCGCGGATCAACGGGCTGGGCGTAGTCTGTGTGACGTACTGCGTCGGCGGGCTCAGCCTGGCCAACAGCGTGGCCGGCGCCTATGCCGAAAAGTCGCCGGTCGTCGTCATCAGCGGCTCGCCCGGCCTGGGCGAGCGGACCAACAACCCGCTGTTGCATCACAAGGTCCGCGACTTCCGCACGCAACTCGAAGTGTTCGAGAAGATTTGCGTGGCGGCCACCGAGTTGGTTGATCCGGTGAACGCCTTTCGCGAAATCGACCGCGTGCTCGACGCGGCGGTTCGCTACAAGCGGCCGGTCTATATCGAAATCCCCCGTGACATGGTCAAGGTCGTGCCCGACGTCCCGCACGAGTTCCGCAAGACCACCTTCACCAGCGATCCGCAGGCGCTGGCCGAAGCGGCCGACGAAGCGGCGCGGATCATCAGCGCCAGCCAAAAGCCGATCATCCTGGCCGGCGTCGAGATTCATCGCTTTGGCCTGCAGGACCAGTTGCTGGCCTTGGCCGAAGCGACGCAGATTCCGATCGCAGCCACGCTGTTAGGCAAGAGCGTGATCAGCGAGCGGCATCCGTTGTACGTCGGCCTGTACGAAGGAGCGATGAGCCGGGCCGACGTGACGCAGTTCGTCGAGGACAGCGACTGTTTGTTATTGCTCGGCATGTTCCTGACCGACATCGACCTGGGGATCTTCACCGCCAATATCGACCCGGGCAAGTGGATCTATGCCACCAGCGAACAACTCAGGATCAAGCACCATCATTACCACGATGTGCTGCTGGCCGACTTTATCAGCGAGTTGAGCGCGCGCCGCCCGCGGCCGCCCCACCGCGCGCTGCCGGCCAAACCCGCCACGAATGGCAAGAAGTTCGAGCTGAAGCCGAATGAGCCGATCAAGATCATGCGGGCGATCGCGCGGCTGGACCAGGCGCTCGACGATCAGACCATTGTGATCTGCGACGTCGGCGACGCCTTGTTCGCCGGCACCGAGTTGACTACGCATGGCCGCACCGAGTTCATCGGCCCGGCCTATTACACCTCGATGGGTTTCAGCGTGCCGGCGGCGCTCGGCGCCTCGACCGCGCGCCCCAACCTGCGGACGGTGGTGCTCGTCGGCGATGGCGCGTTTCAGATGACCGGCAACGAGCTGTCGACGATCATCCGCCACCATCGGCACTGCATCATCATCGTGCTCGATAACCAGGGGTACGGCACCGAGCGGGTGCTGCACCCGGGCGATTACAACGACATCCACGGCTGGCAATACCACCGTCTGCCCGAGGTCTATAACGGCGGCCACGGCTACGATGTGCGGACCGAAGGAGAGTTCGACGCGGCGCTAAGCGCGGCCTGGACCAAGCCCGACGTACACGTCATTCAGGTGCATCTGCCGGAGGACGATCACAGCTTCGCGCTGCAGCGCCTGGCCGAGAAGCTAAGCAAGAAAGTCTAAAGTGTACTGGTATTGATAGCCCCTTAGAGTCGCACTACACGAAGGACTGCAAGGACCGAGAATGAGCGACGAGAGTTTGAAGTTCCTTCGTGCCGCAAAGCAAAGGTTTGCAACCGCCGAATTCCTGCTGAGCAAAGGCTATAACTTAGATTCGATGTATTTGGCTGGCTATACTATGGAATGTGCTCTGAAGGCGTTGATTCTCGATCGCACTCCGGCCGCTACGCAAAGCCAGGTTTTGCATCGAATCACGCACGGCGGCAGTATGCATTACGTGGAAACTTTGAAGAGGGAACTCGTGCAACTTAGCCCGCCTGTCCCGCTTCCGCTGGAAATTGTCAAGCGACTGCGACGCTCGAATTGGACGACAGACTTGCGCTATGAAACCGGTAGAACAGATACCGGTGAGACCCGCGCCTTTCTCAAGACTGCTCAGGCGACACTGCTTTGGGCGGAAGGGTTGATGCAAAATGTCTAGTCAAACCGAACCAAGATGGCATGCAATGCGTTCGGATAGAAGCCGTGAAGTTGAAGCTGCTTTGCGAGGGACATTCCCCGAAACCGATGCTTACGAATTTAATTCGGCATCCATCCGGGTAAGAGTGGTTGATCAACGATTCCACGGTCTGTCGGATGAACAGCGGGATTCAATGATCGAACCAATTTTGGCAACGCTGCCTGAAGAAGTTCAGGCAGACATCGTCAATTTACTCGCGATTGCTCCTGACGAGATCTCCGGATTCTCGAGATTCTCCCTTCGGAATCTCGAATTCGAAGATCCTAGCCAATCAAGACTGTGAGCTGTCGATTGGCAACTATTCACGCTGCTCGAACTGGCTAATCTTCTCGACCCGCCGCGCGTGACGGCCTCCTTCGAACTCGGTCTTTAGCCAGATTTCGACCATCCGGTCGATCAGGCGTTCGCCGAGCATATCGGCCGACAGACAGAGCACGTTCAGGTCGTTGTGCCGGCGCGACATTTCGGCCGTCAGGTCGTCGTGGCACGGGGCGGCCCGCACGCCGGGAAACTTGTTGGCGGCAATCGCCATGCCGATGCCGCTGCCGCAGATCAGAATGCCGCGCTCGACCTCGCCGCGCGAGACCTTGCCGGCCACTTCGGCGGCGATGTCGGGATAGTCGACGCTGTCCGAGGCAAAGGTTCCGGCGTCGGTCACCTCTTGCTGCATGGCGCGAAGCATTTCGATGATTCGTGATTTCACCGCGAATCCTCGGTGGTCGCTCCCCACGGCAATACGCATAGCTCGATCAATGCCTTTCTCTCGCCCGGTCGGTTAGCGCCGGCGAGACAAACATGTCAGCAGGTTCGTTGCTCTTACTTCTTGGTTGCTCTTATTACTTGTCCGGCGGCGCGGGGCCGTCGGCCTTGCCGATTTCCAAATGGTCGAGCCAGCCGTCCAACTCGCCGCGCATTTGCGTCGCGCAGCGTCGATACAAATCGGCCGTGCCGCCGACCGGGTCCGAAACATCGGTCCCGTCGCGGCGCAATGGATGGGTCCGATCGGCGGCTTCGGGCCACTCGCCCAAGATCGCTTGCCGGTGCGATCGGGTCATGGTCAAAATCAGGTCCGCTTGCCGGACCAGTTCCTCGGTCAGCGGCTGGCTCTCGTGCCCGCCCAGTTCCAGTCCCGCCTCGCTCATCACGCGAATCGCCTCGCTGCTGGCCCGGCCGCCATTCATCGCGGCAATGCCGGCCGACATCACGACCACGCCCCGCTCCTCGACGTCTTCGATCGCGCAGCCCAGCCGCTCGGCCACCGCGGCGCGGAACATCGTTTCGGCCATCGGACTGCGACAGGTGTTTCCCGTGCAGACAAACAGCACCACGCGACTCGACAAGCGGCGAATGGTTTGCGAAGACACGACACCCACGCTCATCATTTCAAAGGAATTATCGTCGACCCAAATCACGCTCGGCGACTGGGCGTAACGGCTGCGGCCGTCATCCAACACCAATTGTACGCGGGCGTCGAGCGACTCGATCACCTCTTGCGCCGTCACCGCATGGCCCGACCCGGCGCGCGGCGCTGGACAAACCACCAACGGCCCCGCCAACAATCGCAATACTTCATGAATCGCGGGGTGCGCCGGCACGTGAATGCCCACGCGCCCTTGCGGCGCCAATGCGTTCCGCACCGCCGGCGACAACCGCGCCAACAAACTCTCGGGATGGTGATCGTTGGCCACCAGCGTGACCGGCCCGGGCCAGCACCGCCGGCCCAGCCGACGCCCCATCGCGCACAAATCGGGAACATAGTCGAGCGCCTCGTCGGCGCTCTTGACCGCCAGCGACAACGGCGGCCCGCCGGCGTCGGCGACCGCCCCCTGGGCACTCTGCTCGGCTCGAATCTGGGTCAAGCGATCGACCGCTTGGCCGTGCAACCCGCTGACCGCCAGCAGGTAAACCGTTTCACTGGGAAACGCCACGACCTGACCTTCGACCAATGTTTGCACCGCGCGATGCACCACGTCCCGACGATCTTCAGCGCTTTTTAAATCGATCAAATAGGCGTGCATAGGCTGACGAACCGCAGGTCAATTCCAGGCGCAACATAACCTGGCCGGTCGACCGCGCTTGCGCCCGCCCGCCGCCGTTGCCTGTAGCAAACTGATGATTCTCAAACCAAGGCGCGCGGCAGGATGCACATCGCCCCCGGCAGCCGACGCTACCGGGACGAGCGCGGTGACGCCTCGCGACAAGCCAAGGGGCCGCTTGGGCGACCGGCCCGCCAAAAACCAGACAAATATTTTAGGTCCAGTCGCTTGCCACGGTCAAGAAGCATTCCACCCATCAGTGGGGGTGTGTGGGTTGTTCCTCAAGCGGGCCAAACCTACGATGAATTCTTTCCATGCAACCCGCCGCCGATACCCACTGCGGCATTAACTCGCTGAGATCAATCGGTTTATGGCCCGCATCGTGTTAGCCATGTCGGGCGGCGTCGACTCAAGCGCCGCCGCTTACCTGCTCAGGCAAGCTGGCCACGAGGTGATCGGCCTGTTCATGAAGCACGGCGTGGCCGAGTCGGCAACCGCGTGCCAATCGACCGGTGCAACTAACGCCGCGGCGCACGGAACTGCCACTGGCTCGACGTTCAACCTGCCGATCGTCAGCCTGCCAGGCGAACCGCAACACGGCTGCTGCACCGCGGCCGACGCCGCCGACGCGCGCCGCGTGGCCGATGCCCTCGACATTCCGTTCTACGCGCTGAACTTTGACGAACAGTTCGGGCGCATCGTCGATTACTTCGTCGACGAGTACATCGCCGGTCGCACACCGAACCCGTGCGTCGTCTGCAACAACTGGCTCAAGTTCGGCAAGCTGTGCGACTATGCCGACAGCGTCGGCGCCGAGTTCATCGCCACCGGGCACTATGCGCAGCTCGACGCTGGGCCGCGACCCGTGCTGCGGCGCGGCATCGACCCGTCGAAGGACCAGTCGTACGTGCTGTTCGGCGTGGCACGCGAACGGCTCCAGCGGATCATGCTGCCGATCGGCGGCTACCGCAAAAGCGAGGTCAGGGTCATCGCCCGACAGGCCGGCCTGCGCGTGGCCGACAAGCGCGACAGCCAGGAAATCTGCTTCGTCACCGACAACGACTACGCGGGCTTTGTCGAGCGCCGCCTGCAAAGCACCGGCCACGACGTGCTCGATCGCGGCGGCGAGTTGGTCACCGTCGAGGGGGACATCGTCGGCCGCCATGACGGCGTGCAGCATTTCACCATTGGCCAGCGCAAGGGATTGGGCGTCGCCTTTGGCGAGCCGCGCTACGTGGTGCGCATTGACGCCGACACGCGCCGCGTCGTGATCGGCACGCGCGAGCAACTGGGTCGCACGCGGTTCACGGCCAATCGCGCCAACTGGCTGATCGACGCGCCCGAGTCGCCGTTCGAATGCGCGGTGCAAATCCGCTATCAAAGCCGGGCGGTGCCGGCGCGGGTCACGCCGCTGGCCGACGGCCGGCTCGACTTCGAGCTGCACGAGCCCGCCACCGGCGTCGCGCCGGGCCAAGCGGCGGTGTGCTACGCCGGCGATCAAGTGCTCGGCGGCGGCTGGATCGAATGACCGCCGCGCTTGCGCGCTGGCCGCCGACCGGACAATCTGTCGCGGTTCAGCGCCGTTAGCCAGATTCCTCTCCGAAGTGTAATCTGGTTGACGCTTTGCCTTTCGGCGAAGTTGTTAGGATCGGCGGCATTAACTTCGCATACTCTCGCGCCCTGATGAACGACACTCCTTCGATGACGACCGCCGAGCCGACCACGCCCGCGATCTCGGACGACGGTGCAAGCGGAAACGCCGCGCCGCCCCGTTCGGCGCTGGGCGATTACACCGTCACCAGCCGGGTGATCTTCATCAGCGCGCTGACGGTGTGTGTCGGCTTGATCTGCGCCTTGGTGTCGCTGGGGCTGCAGCGGCTGATTGCGCTGTTCACGAATCTGTTCTATTTCCAGACCTTCAGTTTTGCCGAGTCCGCGTCGCCGGCAAATCATCATCTGGGCTATTGGTCGGTTCTGGTGCCGGCGGCCGGTGGCTTGATTGTCGGACTGTTGGCGCGGTTTGGCACCGACCGGATTCGGGGCCACGGCATTCCCGAAGCCATCGAAGCGATCCTGATCGGGCGCAGCCGCATGTCCCCCAAGGTCGCGGTGCTGAAGCCTTTGTCCTCGGCGATCGCGATCGGCTCGGGGGGGCCCTTCGGCGCCGAGGGCCCCATCATCATGACCGGCGGCGCGTTCGGCTCGCTGATCGGACAGTGTTTTCACCTGACCAGCAACGAGCGCAAAACCCTGCTGGTGGCCGGCGCCGCCGGCGGGATGTCGGCCACGTTCGGCACGCCGCTGGCCGCGGTCTTGGTCGCCATCGAGCTGTTGCTGTTCGAGTGGAAGCCGCGCAGCTTGATCCCCGTGGTGCTGGCCAGCGCGGTGGCCACCGCGGCACGCCCGCTGTTGCACCTGGGGGCCATGCCACTGGTCAGCGTGCCGCTGCACGGGGCCGTGCCGTCGACGATGATCCTGCTGGCCAGTCTGGTGGCCGGCCTGGGGACGGGCGTGTTGTCCAATCTGGTCACGCTGGCGGTCTACACGGCCGAGGACTTGTTTCACCGCTTGCCGATTCACTGGATGTGGTGGCCGACGCTCGGCGGACTGGTGGTTGGTCTGGGCGGTTTGATCGAGCCCCACGCCCTGGGCATCGGCTATGACGTGATCTTCGACGCGCTCAAGGGGAACTACGTCATCGGCGCCGCCCTGGCGTTGATGATTGTCAAAGCGATCATCTGGGCCACGGCGCTCGGCTCGGGCACCTCGGGGGGCGTGCTGGCCCCGTTACTAATGCAGGGCGCGCTGTTCGGCGGGCTGTTGAGCGGCGTGCTGCCGGCCGACGATCCGCGCTTGTGGCCGCTGGTTTGCCTGGCCGCCATGATGGGCAGCACCATGCGCGCGCCGCTGACCGGCGTGATCTTCGCGCTGGAGATGACCTATGACCTGCGGCTGTTGTTGCCGATCTTGATCGCGACGTTTGTCGCCTATGGCTTCACCGTGCTGACCATGCGCCGCTCGATTCTCACCGAGCGAATCGCGCGGCGCGGCCGGCACGTCAGCTACGAGTTCACCATCGACCCGCTCGAACGCGTTCGCGTGGCCGAGGTAATGACGACCAACGTCGTGACCGTGCCTGGCGGGCTGGGGCTGCACGAACTGGTCCACGACTATTTTCTCGGCCACGGCGCTTTGAAGCATGACGGCTATCCAGTGGTCGACGACGCCGGCAAGTTGTTGGGGGTGGTCACGCAGAGCGATCTGCTCGAGGAATGGTATCAGGCCGCCGCCAATCCCCAGGCCGAATCAAGCCCGATCGTGGCCTATGACCTGGTCGCTGATCCGCCGTTGACGATCACGGGCAGCGATACCTGTCGCGCGGCCGCCGAGTTGATGGCCGAGCACCATGTCAGCCGGTTGCTGGTCGTGGCCGACGACGCGCCCGAGCGACTGGTCGGCGTGATCACCAGCGGCGACTTGCTGAAGCCGCGGGTTCGCCAGCTCGAAGAAGAGCAACTCCGCGAGCGGGTTTTCTCGACCCACCTGCCGCGCTTCCCCCGCCGCGACGCCCCGGCTCAGTAATTGGCGGCTGCCGCCAGCACGCCAATGGCAACGCGCCAAGTGGAGAGCTATCCTAAACGGCTCACCTGAACATACCCCTCGCTCGCGGAGACGCTCCCGATGATTCATCGCACGCTGTTGGTTGGCTCGCTGCTGGTGATCTCCTGGTCGAGCGCGCTATGCGCTGCCGCGTTCGCTGCCGAGCCGGCCAAGAAGCTGCTCGTCGTTACGGTCACCACCGGGTTCCGTCACGGCTCGATTCCCGTGGCTGAAAAGACCTTGGCTGAACTGGGCGAAAAGAGCGGCGCGTTCAGCGTCGATTTTGTCCGCGAGCCTCGCCCCCGTCCGCAGCAGCCCAAGAAGCCACAACGGGCCGCGGCCGACACTGACGAAACATTCAAGGCGAAAGAATCGCAATACCAGAAGGACGTCGAAACCTGGAAGCCGTTCGACGCCGGCTGGCAAGCCGACGTGGCCAAGCTGCTGGCCGAGCGGATGTCGCTCGACGCGCTCAAGCCCTACGACGGCGTGATCTTCGCCAACACCACCGGCGACCTGCCGCTCCCGGACAAGCAAGGCTTCATCGACTGGCTCCGCTCGGGCAAGGCGTTCATCGGCATGCACTCGGCCACCGACACGTTCCACAACTTTCGCCCGTACATCGACATGATCGGCGGCGAATTCGACGGCCACCCTTGGCATCAACTGGTAACCGTCAAGAGCGAGGATTCGAGCAACCCGGTCGCCACGTCGTGGGGCTCGACGTTCGAGATCACCGACGAAATTTATCAGTTCAAGTCCTACTCGCGCGACGACAAGCAAGTGCTGATGAGCTTGGACGCGACGAACGACGGCCGCCCCAAACAGAAGGCCAAGCCCGACGGCGAACCGCTTGGCTTCTTCGAGCGCGGCAAGCGCGCGGATCGGGATTATGCCGTGGCTTGGGTCAAGCCAATCGACAAGGGGCGCGTTTTTTATACCTCGCTCGGACACCGGGACGAGGTCTGGCGGAACCCGCAGTATCAACAGCACGTGCTGGCGGGCATTCGTTGGGCGCTGGACGCGCCGGCAAAGTAACTCGCTCGGGGTGCTTTGCTTCCGCGCGTTGGGCAGTGCGCGGCACGATCGGCAACACCACGCGCACGCGCCGCCCGGGGCGCGGCTCGCCCGCGAAGCGCACCGTAACCGGCACGGCCACGGCCCACCGCCGCGCGCCCAGTTGCAACATCCGCCGGTTGAAGCCGCGCACCAAGGCCTGGGCCTCGAAGGCCGAGTAGCAGCCCGGGTCGGCCAAGGCCACGATGTTCGCTTGCGGCGGCACATCGCTCCACCGCGAGGGCTGCCAGCCGTCGCAACGGGCGATCCAGACGCGATACCCCACCGGCTTTTCCACGCTCGTTCGCCCCATCGTTGCCGCTCCTCTCACTGGCTTGCCTTCGCGCTGGAATTGGCCGGTATCACACGCGGAATTGACAATTCACAGCCGACGGTTAATATACATTTGTTCACTATCGTGTCAACGGAAAAGTGCGGACTATTTTCGCGCCGTTTCTGCACCTTTGGGTCACTGCCGGCCGTGGCTTCCCTTGCCGAAAACTTGCAGCAGTTGATGGCCGTCACCGGTCTGCGGACCGCTGACGTGGCCCGGGCCAGCGGGCTGGGCGTGCGCACGGTGAAGGGAATCTTGCGCGGCGAATCGGCGCGCCCTCACGCCACCACGTTGCACGCCCTGGCTGAGGGACTGGGCGTCGAGGTGCATGAGCTGTTCGAGCCCGGCGCGCGGCGGACGGCGTTCGACCGCGCGACCAATCCCCTCGTCGACCAGGTGATCGCCGAGCAGCCGCAACTGTTCCACGGCTGGTCGCCGGCCGACTTCGATGAACTGTACAGCCGCTTTGGCGCGGGCGGCGCGCTGACCCACGACGGGACGATCGAAGCGACCGGCACGATGAACCGCAAACGTCAACATCTCCGCCGCGCCGCGCTGGTCCTCGAAAGCGACGAAGCGGATCTGCTCGCCTCGATGATCGATCTGCTATACGAACGAATCCTGGTCGTCCCGCGCGAGGCGACTCCGCAAGCAGCAACAAACGCGCCCGGCGCGTCGCCACCTTAACTTGCCGAGACCGGGTAGCAGCCTCCAAAGGCCCAGCCGTTCACCGCCCGGAACGCCCAAATCAGCCGGCCGGCGTCAAGCATGTCGTCGCTGGCCAGCAGGCCGACATCCTGGCCGTGAATTTGCATCTTCACATCGCCGACCGTGGGTCCAATGAGATTGAGCGTGAACGAACCGCCGGCGTACATCACGCTGTCGAGACGGCCGATGACTTGCGACATCCGATCGCGCTGGACCGCGACCATCGTCACCTCGTCGTCGCCGGTGCCGTAGTTCCAATAGCTCATGCTCGGCATGTGAATGAAGCCCAGCCCGCCGCCGTAGCCGCCCCACGAGCCTGGGCGTGGCCCGATGTTCTCGCCCCACACCCCTTCGGCGTCGGGGGCCATGCGCACGAGCGCGCCTCGGTCGGCGGTCGTACACATGCCGAACCCCTGGTCCGGCACCGGCGTCGGGCCGTTCAGGTAGTAGGTCCGCTCGAACAGATGATCGGGCTGGACCATCTGCAACACCACTTGCCCTTCGATCGACGTCACGGCGTGAATTACGGACGCCGTGTCCTCAACCGGGCATTTCATGATGGCGAAGGCCGGAATCGTCTCGCCGCTCTGGTTCTGAAACGGAACGTCGTAGATCGGCTGCATGCTCAAATTGCCTTCCGTTGTTCGAGGGCGCGCTGGCGCAAGGTGAACTGGGCTTGCCGCCACAGCGCGCTGAAGCGTCCGGCCTGACGTTTGGCCTGTTGGGTTTGCGTCTCGCCCGACAATTCCATGCCGGCCGAGGCGGTGGTCGTCGCGCCGCGCGCGTCGATTGACCAGACCACCATCGCCACCAACCCGTCGAGGTCGATCGGCTCGATGCCTGAATACCGCCGCCACTGGGGCGAAGTCGCCGCCACGGCTTGCTCGGCCGCCGAGAGTAGCGCGTCGGCCTGGGCATCGAGCAGCGCGACATTGTCGGCAACCGACGTCAGACTGTAATCGCTGGCGTAGCGCAAGACCTTGGTCAGCGTCAGCTCGTCGTGCAGCAAGTACCGCGGCAAGGTGCCGAGCGCTGGGCCGTCGCTGTCGCGCCGGCGTTCGTAGCGTTGGAGCGCGCCGGTATCGGCGTCGCGCACGGTGAAGCTCGCGCGCCACACCAGCGACGCCGGCAGCCGCTCGTAGTCCGCGCCATTGACTCGCCAACGATAGACCGGCCGTTCGAAGCATACGATCGCGCGCCCAGGATCGATCGTATACGCTCCCGCATAGCGCGCTCGGGCGGCATACTCGTCGCCGGCGGTCTCGTTCAACGGCGCGACGGCCGACACCACGTTGCCGTCCGCATTGTCCGTGCGCGGCAAGGGATAATCGAGTTCCGCCCACACGCCCCAGACCACCGCCCGTCGGGGCAACACGGCCGAAGTTCCCGCCAGGGCATCGCTGACATTTTGCTGATCGACTTGCGTCACGTCCAAGGGGACAATCTGCGTGAGCTTCGTCACCCCTAGCGGCGCCAGGCTGCTCGACACCAGCGCCCCGTCGGGGTTTACGCCCGAGACCATGCCGCAGACCCGATACCAGCGATAGACGGTCGCCCGAGCCAACTCGCGCGCACGCCCATCGTCGTCGGCCAGCGTGTTGAAGCTCGGCACGTCGGCCTTTGGCCAACCGCCGCTCGGCGCGTACGACAAATCGTCGATCGGTCGCACCGAGCCGTCGGTATCGAGCCCGACGGGTTCGAGCGCCAAATCGACCTGATAGCGCGTCGGGCCGCCAACCACGATAAAGGCGTCGGGCCGCGCCACGAGCGAGACCGCCAGGCTGCCCGCCTGGGCCGAAGCGCTGCTCGGCAAAGCGCTTCCCATGCCCCAAGGCACGACCGCCACCGTGTTGTTGAGTTTCACCACCACGCGACAGCCGAGCCGATCGACCAACTCGGCCAAGGCTTCGGCCGGCGGCAAGTAATTCCATTCGACCGTGGGCCGCGCGTCGTTCGGCACGGTGGAAAGGTCGTAACCCGTCTCGCCGAGCGCGGCGAGGCAGAGGGTCAGCAGCTCGCGAGGCGTCCTTTCCGAGCCAGCCACAATCTCGGTCCCGGCAATGCCGTCGTTGGTCGTGTCTTGATAGATGTTGTAGCGCCCCGAGATTTGCCCCAGCCCTTGCCAGCGCCAACGCCGGTCGAGCAATTCGAGCACCCAAACGACGCCATGTTCGTCCGCGCGCACCGCAGTGCTCACGACTTTACAGCCCGGAAACACGAGCGTTGTCGCGCTGTAGCCGAGCGTCAGATCGCCGATCGTGGTGGTGAACGGCTCTTGCGGGGCCAATTCCAGCGTGAACCGATTCGGCGCGACGCCGTGCGACCAGACCACCCGCGCCGCCAGCGGCGTCTCGATGCCCGGAAAGGCGATGCTCGGCACGTAGGTTGTCTCGGACATGGTCGTTGATCCTGGGGTCAGCCGTAGGTCAGGCTTTAGCTTGACAATAATGTTCAAAACAAGTTGATCGAGGCCTCTTTCGCGAACAGCAACCACAATGTTGTCAGGCCAAGGCCTGACCTACGGTTTGTCGTCTGCGAAACCCTCACTATGGCGACAGGGTCGGCGCGCCGCTCAGCGCTGACGCCGACTCGAACTCGTACACCCAGCGGACTTCGTACTCGATGTTCGCGGCACTGTCGCCCGTGCCGACGCGCTTCGGCGCTTGATACGACAGGCTCGACGATTCCTGATGCAGGTTCGTGGGAAAGAGCGGAGCCGACGGGCTGGGGTAGCCGCCGAACCCGACGGCGCGTCCTGACTGGACGACTCGTTGCGGCGACTGGGCCTGCAACTGCTGCTTGACCGGCGGGCCGCTCAGCGTGGGCAAGTAGACCCAACGCGCGCCGCCGCCCATGAACGACAATGTCTCTTCCCAACTGACCAGCACACTGGCCGCGTCGGCCACGGGGAACATCGCTTCGAGCACCAGCGAGTAGCTCCGCCAAGTCGTGTACTCGGCCCCTTCGCCGCTAGGGAATTGCGGCGGCTGGATGACTTGCACACCGCCGAGGGAATTGGAGGTAATCAAGCGATGCGACGAAGCGGTCGCGCCATCGTCGAACAGCAGCACGGCATCCTGTGCCGGCGTGGCGTACGCGGTTTGCAGGGCGTCGATCGCCGTGCTCAAGGCTGCCGCATCAGCCGCCTGGAGCACGCCGGCCACGGCCCAGCGCTCGCGGACGCCCAGCGGCGTCCGCTGCGCGGTATAGACCGTCTCGCGCGTGATGGCCAGCGCCGCTTCGCCGAGCGCGTGTCGATAGCTGCCATAGACGAGAATCACGGGATGAATCCTTTGCGATGCTGAAAATGTTTCAGGTCACGCCTGAAACGCTGACTTGCAATTCGGCCGCGCCGCCGGCGCGATCGACCTGCCCAGCCAGCGCCAGACCGAGGAACTGGCGTCCTGGTGTGGTGGGCGCAATCGGCAGTGGTTGCCAGCGATCGAACCGAAACACAACCCACGCGGCTCCTTGAACCAAGCTGAGCGTGGCCGGCCCGGGCACAGGCGTTGCGTGCAAATCAACGGTCTCGCTGGTCCACGGCAGCCAGGCCTCGAACGTCACCACCCGCTTGCCAGGGGTCGCCCACGTGGCCAGCCGTGAATTGACATAGCGCTGCCGAAGCTGGCGATCGATCCGCAGGTGGAACCTTTCCAGCGGTCGCTCGGCCCCGGCAAACGTGAACGTCGCGTCGCCGAACAAGAATGGCTGCCCTGTACCGTAGATCACGGGCGGAAACGTGCTGGCCTCGCCAACCGTTTCGCCATGCGCGATGACGTCGATGTGCAAGGTGACCGGTTCTTGCCGCGCGGCCGAGATTTCGACCCGAGCCGCGGCGCACTGGTCATAGGTCAAGACTTCCAGCGTGTTATCGACGACCAGATACCGTGTCGCTACCTGGTCAACCGGCGCGAAGTTGCCATCGTCACCGGCCGGGCCAACCAGCCACGGCAACAGGGCCAGCCAATCCGCCGGTGTCGGAAACAAACGCACTCGTCCGCCGACCGCGATCGTGCCGGGATAAGCCTGTGTGGCTAGCGCGGCGTCCCCGCTGCCGAGACCGGGATTATTTCGTTGCGAAGGTTGCGCGCGCAGCTCGACCGCGTCGAACTCCAAGCCACGCCGGGCCGGCAGCTCGGTATCGATCGCCAGTTGCGTTGCAAAGCCAGTCGCCACGATGCAATTCCTGTTTACCTGCCAAGAGCAGACGACACATTTCCGTAGGTCAGGCTTCAGCCTGACGATATTGTGCGAACAAGCCGTTCGAGAGTCGTTTGCGAGAATTGACCACAACAATGTCAGGCCAAGGCCTGACCTACCTCGCCGCTTACTTTCCAAGACCAGACAATCCAGGCGGCACCTTAACTGCCGCGTGGTTCGCGAGCGATGAACCGCAGCACCACCGCCGAGTGCCAGACATTCCGCAGCCAAGCCTCGGCCGCCACCACCGGCTCGGGCTCGACCACGCAGGTCAACACCTCGTCGACTCCGGCCAGGCGTTGATGGCGAAAGGCCCGTACGATCCGCTCGCGCCACACCAGGTACAGGCTCCGCCGGTCGGCCGACATTTGATCGGCCGCGGCCACGATCGCCACGCCAACCGGATAGCCGACCGTATCGCTCCGATTCGTGGCGGCCAGCGTCTCGTTCGATTCACGCCCCAGCGGACAAACCAGCACGGCCGGCAGCGCCGGAATCCGCTCGCCCACCGACTCGCGCAGCGACGGCAGCGTGCGGATCGCCACCGCCGCCGGGCGCAAGCCGGGGAGCGCGAGCGCGCGAATCGCGGCCTGCACCTGCCACGCACAGCGTTCATAAACCGAGCGCGGCGGCGCGCGCCGCGGCGACAACTCGTCGAATAAACCACCGACGTTCATTCGGCCGCTCCCTGTTGCTGGGTGACTCCGTCGTCGGTGATCGCCTGCGTGGTCAGCACGGTCGTCCCGTCGTCGGCATAGGTGACCAGCGTGTCGATGTCGCGGCGTGCGCGCTTGAAGAACCGCCGCCAAAGTTGAACGAGCATCTGTGGGAAAGTCGTCGCCAGCCCGGTCGGCGCGGCCACGCCGATGGCGTCGAGCCCGTTACTGGCCAGCGCAAAGCCGGTCTTGTCGGCGACGGTCATCGCGCTTCCCACGGCGGCTGGCAAGGCGGGCAACCGATCGGTCTGAGCCTGGATGGCGACAATTGCCGCGTTGTTGGGCGCAACGTAGGACGAGGCCGGAAACAGATCATTAAACTGCTCGCTGACCGTGAACAGCGAGACGAGCCGGTCGCACCACTCGGCGCCGGCCGCGTCGTGAAACAGGACGTCGATACGATCGGCGTTCATCTCGTCGCTGGTCAGGGCGATTTGCACCAATGCGCCCGAGGCCGTCGGTAGACTTGTAAGATTTGTCAACGCGCCACCATCCTTGCTGAGCTTCACGTCTCCGGAAGCTAACGTCGGCGGCGCGGCGAACACCCGGCCGTCGGCTTGCGACGCCAGGCCGAGGGCGAACTGAAAGGCGACGCCTTTTTTGGGAGGATTCAACGTCATTTACCAGGCTCCTGCGCTGATGAGTTGATGCTGGGCCAGGTTGCCGCCCGGAGGGGCCGCGCCGACCTGGACGGTGGCAAAGTTCACGTCAACCGGAGTGGTGTTGGTCGCCGTGTAGGTCAGAGTCGAGGTGACGAGCGCCGGCGCGCTTTGACCCGCGCCGTCGGTGGTGCGCGTCAGATTGACCGTCGCGCCGCTTAAGATGTCGACCAGCGTGCCGCCGCCGCTGGTCCAGCCGCCGGGAGCTGGCGCGTCGCCGATCGCGCCGGTCCAATCTCCCAGGCTCCAATGCCCCGCGTCGGGGGACGCGCTGCCGGCGCTGTCGAGTGAAATGACGCACGTGGCCGGCGCGCCGGTGACGGCGTCGGCGCCGTCGGCGAACGACGTGCTGGCAAAGCTGATCGGTGGCGACGAGTCAGGATGGAGCGTACTCGAGTCGTTGAATGTCGGCGGCGACTGACCCGAGCCGGTCCCATTGCTCTGAAAGACCAGGCTCCCCGAACTGCTGCTGGCGGCAGCGAAATTCGCGCCGCTGACCAGGGTCCAATGACTGGGCGCGGGCGTGTCGTTCACGCCGCCAGTCCAATCGTCGATCGTCCAACTGCCAGCGCCAATCGTGTCGGTCGGCGTGACCGTGAACGTGGCCGGCGCGGCCGCCGCCGGCGTGGCGCCATCGGCAAAGTCGGTGTGCAACGCGCCGTCCCAGACGTGGGGCGCCGTCTCGACCAGGGCCAGCCCGTCGTTGGTGATCGCCAACAGGGGAACATTCCCATTGGCAAACGCGCCGGTCAGTTCAATGGTCAGGCCGCCGGCAGGTGACCAATCGCCAGCCAGCAGGGAATTGCCCGACCCCAACAGCGCATCGAGCGCCGCCTGGTTCGAGGCCAGCGAGCCGGTCGGCGACATGCCGATGGTTGTCGTCCCGGCGCTCAATCCCAGGCCGCCGCTGTTGGCGTCGTGATCGAAGCTGAGCTTTTGGATGGTGTTCATGGAAGAAGAGGGACTAGGAGTTAGGGGCTAGGGAATACCAACCAAAGCCGTCATTCGAGTAGGCGCTGGCCCACGACGCGCCAGCGCGAGCTGAGCGTCAATGTTTCAATCGCCGCGACGCGCCATTTGTCGCTGCGCGCGTCGGTGATGATGTCACCCAGCGTCGGTTGATAATCGCCCGCTGTTGAGGTCGGAATCACGAAGGCGCGTTCCGTGGCCGGCACGTTCAACACGCCGCCGGCCGCCGACTGGCTGGCGCTTTGGCCGCGCACCAGCACGCCCGCCAGCGTGTGTCGCGCGCACTGGGCCGTCGACACGACGATCGTCTCGACGCCGTCCCAGACTTGGTGATCGCCGGCCACGTTCGGAGTGGTCATGGCTACGTCGTCCCCCGGCTTTGCACCTCGACCGGGTCGGCCGCCGCGATTTGGGCGTTCAGCTCGGCAAGCTGCTGCGTGTAACTATTGAACAGGCTCTGCCAGTCGACTTGCTGGCCGTCGATCGCATAGCTCGGCTTCGGCTGGGCCGTGATGCCCGCCAAGTTGGCCGCGATTTGATCGCGCGTGGCCAGCAAGTTTTCCAGGTAGGTTGGCATCGGGCGAAGACCTCAATAAGGCGGAGTCCTCTAGGAACTGGTCATCAGTCGCGGGCGATCAACACCCCTCCCTGTCAGGGAGGGCAGGGGGGAGGGTCAACGCGTCGCAGGCCAGAGGAGCCTCAGCCAATGACAATGGAAGCATCCTTGGCCGTTAACGCGTCTACCCTCACCCGGCTTGCTGCGCTCGCCGACCTCTCCCTGGGAGGGAGAGGTGTTCGGCCATAGGCCGAAGTGCGTGCGCCTAGTTCGTGCTCTTCACCACATAGCGCGGGTTGAGCACGGCGGCCGCCCCTCGTTCGCTGGCTTTGAACCGCACGACAATGTCGGCGTCGAAATCGGCGTCGCTGTTCATGGGAGACTGGGTGACGGTGATCGGCCAGTTTTCCATGTAGGCGAACGCCTTGCGGAAATCGCCCAGGAACCAGTACTGCCGCGCGTTGGCTTCTGAAACCCCCGCCGCCAGCAACCGGCGATAGGCCAGCCGGCTGTCATAGACCTGGTAATCGCCCAACGGGTTGCGCGCGATGGCCGTCGAGGTCGGGCCCCCGCCGGTCGTGTAGCGCAGCTCGGGCGCGTAGAACACGCGGTGCGCCGCGTGGCGATAGGCTGGCATGACCAGCACCGTGTTCGGCTGGACCAGCACTGGCTCGCCCGTGTTCGGATCGAGCATCTCGGCGAACAGTTGCTCGGCCGCGTCGACGTTCGTCCAGTCGGCCAGCGCGTTGCCGCTCTTGACGTTCACCCACGCGCCGCTGCTGGCGTACGTGTTGTACGCCGTGCCGCGCCACTTGTAGTTGTTCGTCGTGCCAATCACCAAATCGAGCAGCCGCTTCTCCTTGTTCAAGCCCAACAGCTCGCCGACCTCGGCGGCCCGGGCCAGGACCAGGTTGGTCCGATCGAAGAAGATCGCCTCCTTGGTCACCGGCACGATGAAGCCGCGCTTGGACTTTGAGGGCGTCTCGATATAGTCCTCGCCGAAGCCGAGCGAAGGGTAGGGCATGCCCGGCGCGATTTCGTCGATGTCGTCGGCAATCCGCGTGACGCCGGGAATCTTCTCGCCGTCGAGCCGAGTGGGAACCGTGTCGACCAGCTTCGAGACGACGAACGCCTCTTGCGTATAGGCTTCCATCACCCGGGCGTAGATCACCTGGCCGGTGATGTTCAAGAACGCCGACACATCAACGCCGTCGCTGGCTTCGAGCAAGCTCGTGCCACCGCCGTTGCGCGGGTCCAACGAGCGGACCCAATGATGCCCGTCGGGAACCAGCGCCTCGGCCAGGTCGCGCAGGCTGAAACTTTCGGGTTGCAGCACTTTGTCGCGCAGGGCTTCCGCCAGGTGGGCCGTGGCCCGCTGAACTCCGTCGAGCTCGCAGCGTCGCTTGATCTCGCGATATTGGATCGGTTTCACGTCACATCTCCTTGCTAGGTTTGTTAAATGCTGAAGGGATTGGACAGCGCGGTCGTGCCGCGCGACGCGGCGATGACTACAGCGCCGCCTGCGGGCCGCCATACATCAGCGTGCTGACGATGTCGACCAAGACTTGCGAACCGGCCGGGTTCACCAGCTTGGCACAGCGGCCGATCGTTTCGTTCATGGCCGAGACAGCCGCCACTTGCTGATTGGCCAGGGCCGTCGTCCCCGTGGGCTGCTCGGGGCCCAGCTTGTCGCCGACCATGAATGTGGCCGCGGCACAGTCAAACTCGAACACGCCGGTCGTCGCCACGCGGATCGGGTTGACGTCCCCGACGCGCGAACGCTGCATGGCCACGCCGGCGAACTTGGCGTGAAAGGCCTGCTGGTTCGCCGCCTTGCTGCCGGCGTCGGCCAGCGCGGCCGCGGGCAGGGCCGTGCCGCTGTCGAGGTAGACCAGGTCGCCGATCTCGAGCACCGTGCCACTCAGCACCGGCAGGACCACCGGATTGGTGTCCCCATATCGCCATCGCATCGTGTCAGCCATGTCTTGCACTCCTGGGAAACAAAAGTTGAAAAGAGGATTGAGGTCAGCGTTACGGCGTGCCCTAGCCGCCGGTGATGGCCCGGGCGAACGAACGGCCATCGGTCACCGGCGGTTCGTGGGTTTCGTTCCACAACTGGGGGCGCGAGACGGGTCGGCTGGTCGCGGCCGCGCCGGGTGTCCATTGCCTGGCCGATTCGATCAACTGCGCCCGTTCGGCCACCAGCCGGCGAACCGCAGCTTCGTCCGGCGCGGCTTGCAACTGTTCAAGGAACCCTTCGCCCAACACCCGCCGCGCGGTCGCATCGGCCGCGTCGGGATCGGGCAGTTGGTGTTCCGCCAGCACCCGGCGGCACAGCGCCCGGCGCGTGCGGGCCGCGTCGGCCCCGCGCCATTGGCGGACCTCGGCTTCGAGCTGCTCGGTCAACGATCGTTGCTCGCCCAGCAGCTCGGCAATCAAATCGGGGCGCGCGGTGCGCAGTTGTTCGAGCGTGACCGACGCCAGCGTCGCTTCGCGCGTCGTCGTCGCGCCGCCAGCGACGGTCGACTCGAACAGGCCGCGCGTCGTCGCCGGGTCGGCCACCAGATCGACGCTGATCACCCGGGCGATCTCTTCGACAAGCTGCTGGTCGCCGTGGCGAGCGACGCGGGCCTGGACATTGTGCGAAAACCCGACGTTCTCGGGAGCGTGCTCGGCGTCCCACGCCAACTGGCCGGCCAGGGCGTGCTGGGGATTGAAGTGCAGATCGGCGAACAGCCCCTCGGGGCGAAACTGGACCTGGCGAATCACGCCGATCCGGTCCTGATAGTCGCGCGGAGCGCCGGGATGACCCTTGGGATGATTGACGTTGACCTTGGCCCCTTCGTACAGCGCGATCGCGCCGCGCAGCGCCTCGGGCCGGTAGCTGCGCCCATTGCGCGATTCGAGTCCTAGCACCTTCACGCCGCGCAGGACGCCCAGCTCGCGATCGACGCGCAACGTCAGGCCCCGCGAATCGAACCGTTCGATCACCGTTTCGTGCATGGTTGCAAATCTCCTGAGCAAATAAAAAAGCCCGCCGCAAAATCCCGGGGGAGTCTGCGGCGGGCTCGTGGTCGATACCTGGTTCCCGTGGGAATCAGGCTCGCTGCGATACCGTTAGTATTCTGGCAAGGCGTCGGTCGGGCCGACGCGCGGTCACTCGTTTACTGTTCAACGCTCGATGCGTTCGATGCGTCGTTTGAGTTGCTGGATCACGCCGTCCTGGACGACGATCTCGATCGCCGCCGTGCCATGAACGCCGCGCTGCAAGACTTCACGCAGAACCTGACTCCAGGCCGATTGCAATTGCTCCAGCCTGGTGACGTTTCCTGGTGTTTCGCAGCACGTTTTCATGGTGTCGCACGATACTGAAAAGTGGCTTCGCGCTCCAGGAAAGTTTTAGGCCAGCGAAGATTTTTTTCTTGGCATCAATCTTAAGGTGACCCAGACACCGCGATTGTCCGGACTAGGAAGATTGAATCTAGCGCGAGTTGGCAATGACCCTTCTCCCCCGGGGAGAAGGTGGTGAGCGCAGCGAACCGGATGAGGGTCGCGCATCAATCTGGCACCGCACTGCTGGAACGGGGACCCTCATCCGGCCTTCGGCCACCTTCTCCCGGAGGGAGAAGGGTTCGCGCGCTGTCGGTGATGAAAGAAACCTTCATGACTTTTTTTCTTTGCTGCGCGCTTGTGCCAAGTTGGCCTGCTCTTGGTCGTAATCGAGCCCGCTGAGTTGACTCCAGGTTTGCGGCGACAACAGACCCGCCTCGTATTGCAGCTTGTATAACTGGGCCTCCTGCAGGCGATCGCGCATGGCCAGCGACGGCGGGACCGCTTGAATCTCGACCAGTGCCGCCACGTCGGCCGGTAAGCGACCGACCCGGGCCGCGTGACGCACGACCCGCCACAACACGTCCAAGTCGTCTTCGATCAACTGCGCCTGCAACCGCTCGAACATCCGAATGGCCGGACTCTCGGCCACCATCGTCGAGGCGTAGTTGGCGTTCGAGGCGTCGCTGGTGAGCATGAACTCGGGCATCACCAACCGCGCAGCAATCGCCCGCAACTCGGCTTGCAGCACCGTGACAAAGCTGCCGGCGTCGAGCCCCGCGGTCGGGAACTCGTAGTCGACGTCGGCATGGGCGTCGAGAATGGTCCCCGGCGCGTAACGCTTCAGGTAAGCCGCGCGTCCCGCCGGCCCGGCCTGCGTGGCGTCGGCCTGCCCGGCGACAAATTGCTGGAGCGCCCCGCGCGTGGCGTTGCGATGCCGGCGAATCAAGGCGATGGCCGATTGAATCTCGGCTACGGTCGTCATGTTACGCAACAGCTTTTCGGCCCGGCGCAGGTTCTTGGCCACTGGGAACAACAAGGGCAAGCCGCGCTTGACGTTGATATCGACGTTGGCCTTGCGGTGTTGTACTTCGTCGACGGCGATCAACTGGCCGTCGATCCAATAGCCGACGACCGATTCAACATCGTCCGTCTCGGTTTGAATGCCCAGGCTGTCGGCCGGGCTCGCGGGCACGTCGGGGGGCGTGCTCACCTGGCTGGGCTCGACGAACCGCAGCCGCGTCGTTCCGTCCGGCGCGAAGAAGAATCGCAGAAACGCTTCGCCGTCCCGGTCGGCGCGAAGGACAAGCTCTTGCTGTCGGCGGTGCCAACGATTGTCGCGGACAAAGTCGTCAAGCAACTGCTGCACGGCCGCGACCGCCTCGACCGCCGGCGCGCGTCCCTTGACCGGCGCGGCCCGGTAGTTGTGCCCCGCGCCGACCAGGTAGTTGACCCGATTCTCCAAGGCGTTAAGCGCGAACTCATTCCCCACGGCCAGCCGACGCGCGTGCAGGCGAATCTGGCGCAGCTCGACCTCGGTGGTGAACGGCGCGCCGCGCACGCCGAAGGCCTCTCCCGCGGCCCCCAAGGCCAGCCACTCGCCGCCGTCGTCATAAAACGGCTCGCGCGGGTCGACGAAGCTGCTCCACAAGTCATCACAAGCTTCGCGGAGCCGCTGCTGTAAACGATTCAGGGTGCCTACGTCGTCCGGTTGATGAGTGCTGTCGATCATTATTGTGCTCCTAAAGTGAAGATGTATTCTCGTGAGCGACTGACGAACAGAACCCTTCTCCCCTCGGGAGAAGGTGGCGGCGGTAGCCGACGGATGAGGGTTCCGTTTGCCCTGCTGTCCACGCCACAACAAGTGGACCGTGGACCCTCATCCGGCCTTCGGCCACCTTCTCCCGGAGGGAGAAGGGTTCTCGCGCGATTGGTGATGATGGAACCTTGCCTGGCATGTCACCCGCTCACTGGCAATCGCCGGCCCAGGCCGTCGTCGCGCGGGGCGTTCAACAGTTCGGCCGCCAGTCGAATGGCCATCTCGAGCGCGTCGGGCCCGTCGTCATGGTCGGCCAGCGGGAACTCCTGCAACTGCTCGACCAGCAACGCCGTCGAGGGACAGCCGGCCTTGAATCGCAACCGATGTCCCGCCAGATACGCTCCCAGTCGGCGAATCCGCGTCTGCTTGTTCGTCGTGTTGTTCAACAGCCAGGGGTTGATCGGCAGCATGCCGCGCCTGGCCGCCTCGTCGGCGAACAGAGGCGCGAGCAGTTCCTGAAAATGGTTGCTCTCGATCGCCAGTCCATCGGGGCGGAAGTGCGCAAACAGCTCGACGCCGTCAGCGACCATTTGCATGAGCGGCCGCCGGGCCAGGTTGGCCTGGACGTACAACACCCCCTGCGGGTCAACGGCCAGCAGCACATACGCCGAGTAATCACTCCGCGCGGCGTCGGTCCCTTTGCTGGGGTCGAGCGCCATCGTCCGCACCTGGGTCCGCGCGGGCCAGGCGTCGAACCACAACGGCTCGTCAAAGTATTCCGCCGGCCACTCGCACAGTTCCGGCGCCAGCGGCGAGCCTTGCTTCTCGCGCTCGAACGACGTCCGGCCGCTTTCCACGCGCATTTGCATCAGGGCGTACAAATCCTCCTGCTCGGGCCAGAGGACCACCGCGCCGCGCGTCAACTCCTCGAAGTGCGCGTCAAAGAACTCGCGCGCGTGCGCGGCCCGTTCCGCGTCGTCCAGGTCTGTATAAAGCTGCTCCCACGCGCTCCACAGCGTCATGTTCTCGGGCCAGCGTTCGATCGCCCGGAAGATCCGCGAGCGCCAGCCCGGCGTCCGATCCAGTTCGAGCATCAACGCTTCGCGATGAAGCACCGTCCCCAGATTCACGACGTTGGTCCGCCGATTGCCCGCCTTGAGCAACATGCCGTGGAACCAATCGCGCGACCGCTGGCGCTGCTGGGCCGAAACCATATGCCGGTCGTTCTGCAAGTCGTCGCAAATAATCAACGATGGCCGCGCGGCGCCACGCCGACGCCCGCGTATCCGCTGTCCGGTCCCAAACGCTTCGATCGTCACGCCGTTCTTGAGCACGATCGACGGCCCGCGCCAGCGCAAGCCCCGACCGACCGCCCCGGGGTAATCGCGCGCCAGCCGCGGATTGTCGAGCAGTTCGTTCCGCAGGTTCGCCAGATGCGCAAGCGCCTGCGGCTTGGTATCGGAAATGATCCACACGTAAGGCTCGGTCCCGTCGACCGCCAACCGCAGCGGCCAGGCCAGCGTGCCGAGCGTGCTCTTGGCGCTGCCGCGCGGGCCGATCACGTTCAGCTTCGTGCCGCGCTCGCGCTCCATCGCGGCGAACTCGGCTTCGAGCCAGCGGTGCATGGCCGACGGCGGCGACGCGAAATGCTCGGGCAGGTATTTCCTCCCCCAGGCCAGCAACGGCAACCGCTCGCCGGCCGTCGTGGCGCGCTGGCGCAGGGCGCTTTGCAACCGGCCGAACAATTGCCGGCGCAAACGGCGCTGCGACAGACGTGTGGTAACCGGACGTGCGCTCATGACGCGGGCTTCCGTTTGTTGGTGGTCGTGCGTCGACGCGCCGCGGGCTTGCGCCTTCGCAAGACAAAGTTCACCAGCCGGCGCAGCTTGGCGCGGATGCGGCGACGATCGTTCAGGTCGCTGACTTCGCTGGCGATCAACTCGGCCATCTGCTCGAGCACCGGCCCGACTTGCTCCATCGTCACGGTGTCGACCGGCCGCGAGCGGTAGCGCTGCGGATAGCAGCGTTCGAGCATCCAGGCCGCCGCCCGCCAGTATTGCGCCTTTTTCGAAGCCGATTGCAGGTTTTGGAGCTGTGCGATTTCGTTGTGCGACTCGGCCTTGAGCAATTGTCCGCGGAACTTCTTGTCGCGCAAGGCCGCGCGCCGAATCGTCACCACGCTGCAACCAACGTAGCGGGCCGCCACGGTGCGCGTGGCGCCGACGCTCACGATCGCGCAGATCTCGCGGCGCTTGACTTCATCCAAGATGGTGCGCGGCTTGGCGGTCATAGGGCGTGCTCACCTGCGGCGGGTTGTTGTCCCAAGTATTCGAACGACACCACGGCGCGGCCAGCCGAAGCGCGGTAGTGCTTCAAAAACGTCGGGCTCCGCCGGCCGGTCTTCACCACGCGCACCGCGCGCCACAACGGCGACCGGCGACAGTGGGCCAAGAGCGCCGGGTGGCTGGCCGTGATGTTCACACGGTTACCATCGCGCCGATACTGTTCGGCAATCCCCTCGGCCACGCGCAGGCCGATGCCAATCCCCTGAAAGTCGGGAAGCGTGACAACGCGCGAAATCCGCCAGTGCCCGCGCCGGCCGAGCGCCGGCAACAGGGCGCAGAAGCAAACCGGCGCGTCGCGCCAGGTGGCCAGGTAGCAACGCGCGGTCGGCGCGAGCTGGCCGCTCAGATAGTGATGACGAGCGAACAGCCGCCACGTGTCCCGGTGCGTGCGGCCGATGCGCAGCTCGATCGCCGGCCGCCGAAGACGCCTCCGCTCGGCGCGCCGCGCGGCCATATCAACCACCCAGTCAGGTTCCAGCCACTCGGCCACGTCGTAGTGGCAAGTGATCGCCACGAAGCGACAGCGGGCCCGCCTCTGCCGAATCGCCTTGGCGACCGCGGCCGAACCGATTTGCGCGACGATCCGATCGACGACGCTGGTGAACTCGTCAAAGGCCACGATCGGCGTCGCGCCGGCCGGCGCTGCATCGCGTCCGACGAGCGCCAACGCCCGAGCCAGATCGCAGCGGAACTTTTCGCCGCCGCTGAGCACGCGGTACGGCTTGATCCACGACGGGGGCGAGCTGAAACCAACCGCGGTCAGCAACCCGGTGATCTCCTTGATCGGCCGGTCGCCAAAACCATCGACCACGGCCGCATCATCGGGCCAGGGGGCCGGTTCCGCGAGGTGCGCGCCGATCCACTGGCGGGCGAGCGTGCTTTTGCCACTGCCGCTCGGCCCGACGATCAAGCCGATCCGCCAATCATCGGCCGCCAGGTCGGGCACCTCGACGTCAAACCTCTCCGAAAGCTTTCGCGCGAGCGGCACGTCGAACATCCCGGCCAATTGCTGGACCCGGAACGAGTCATACAGGGGACAGTCGAGTTGGATGGTCAGTTGTGGCATAGGAAGTTGCTAGTTGCTGGTTGCTAGTTTTCTGGTACGAGCCGAAGGCCGGTGATTGCCTTTACTAGCAACTCGCAACCAGCAACTAGCAACTATTTCAAAGCATCAACAGCCGGCATTGGTAGCCCTCGGCTTGCAGACGCTCGAAGAGCGACTTCTGGTCGGCTTCGTCGCGGCACTCGGCCACCACCTGAAACAGCGCATCGATGTTCACGTCGGGCGGCGCGCTTTGTTCCGTCGGAGCGGCGGTGTCGGAGTCTTTCAGCAGCGAGTCGAGCAACTGCCGCACGGCGTCGTGCTCGGTCTCGACGCGGGACAGCAGTTCGGTCAGCAACGCTTCGTCCGCGCCAGCCTGGGCGGCCAGCGGGTCGAGCGTGGCCAGCAGCTTGTCCGCCTCGGCATCGCTGACATCGACGACCAGCACCGGCACGTCCATGTCGGGCGTGGTCTCGGCCCGCAGGTGGCCGTCGATCAGTTCCAGCTCGCCATCATTCAGGCGCCGCGCGACCAGCGCCTCGGCATAACCGACCTCGGCCAGCAAGCCGCGCAGGGCATCTTGTTGGGCCGGTGGATGCGTCCGCCAGTTGCGCGGATTGGGGCGCAACGAGCGCGCCGGCACGCGGATGAACTCCACGATCCGATCACGGACTTGCATGAGCATGTTCTCCTTTTGCGATGAATATTGATGCCCATCACCCAGGCGTGCGCGACAAACACCCCTCCCTTTCAGGGAGGGGCAGGGGGGAGGGTGAAAGCGTCACTGGCCAAAAAGCTCTGCGCTCAGCGGATGTCGCCTGGCGCAGAGCGTCCTGGCAGTGAACGCCTCGACCCTCACCCGCTCGCTCCGCTCGCGACCTCTCCCTAGGAGGGAGAGGTGTAAGACCAGGCCGCCTAAAACATCCCCAAGCCGCCAATCCGCGTCACCGAGCGTTGCCGCGTGACTTGTCGTGGCTGCACGACCCGGGCGCGGACCACTTGCTGCTGGACCACCACGGGGGATTGGACCACGACCGACGGCTGGATCGTCGTGACCAGCGGCGCGACGAGGACGCTTTGCGTCGTCAACGCGCCACCGACGGCGACCGGGCAACCGTTCGACAAAGCAACCGCACTCGACACCGCGACCGGCGGGCACGCCTTGGCGCCAGCCACACCCAACAATCCACCCGACAACGCCAACAGTCCGACCAAAAAACATTTCATGGTTCACTTTCCTTTCACCGGTTGAGACAACTCTTGCAACAATCGACCCACTTCTTCGGCCGTCAGCTTCGCGCCGCTGGCGGCTGGCGGCATTCGCTGCGAGGCGTCGTCGGCCAACACGCGGGCAATGCAGCTCAAACGCTGGGTTTCGCCGAGCGCCGCCAGGCTCGTCAAATCGAGACCCGCCTTGGGCGTGGCGCCGCTGTGGCACGAGCCGCAATGTTTCGCGATCAGGCTCGGCGGCGCGGCCAGCGCGCTGTTGACGCCGGCCGCTTGCAGATTGCGGACCACCTTGGCGGCGATCCGATCTTCAAGCCCTTCGAGCGGTGTCGCCGCCCCGACCTGGCCGCCGTATTGGACGTAACTCTGCGGCGCGACCGGCACGGCATACTGAGGCACCGCCACGGGGACGGCGAATTGCGTCACGACGACACCGGCCGGCACGGCTGTCGCGCTAGCGACCACGACTGCGCGCCCGCCGGCTTGCAATGGCGCGGAACTCGCGATGCAGCACGCCGCAACCACCAACGACATCATCAACCGCTTTGCCATGCGTTTACTCCTTCGCCGTGTCATTTGGACTTGCGTGTGCCGCCACGCGCAGCGCCGCGTCGCCAAAGGCCGAAGCCCAGGCCGCGCGATTGATCGATTTGCCCAGCACGAGCGCCAGGGCCATTGGGTCTCGGCTTTCAGCCAGCGCCGCGGCCAGTTGCTGCTCGCTGACGCACAATTCCTCGGCGGCGCGCGATAGCGTGACCGGCACATCGACATAGCGCGTATAGACGGCGACCAGCGCGTCAATCGCTTCCTTGGGCGTCATGCCATCGGTCGCCAGCGCCACGGCCGCCGCGTAATCTTCCCGGTCACGCTGCATCGCTTGATGCAACCTCGCTGGGTCGTACAGCTCTTGCAGTCGCTGAGCGATCTGCGGCTCGTAGCTTTGCAAGCCGACTCGGGCCATCAGCTCGGCCTGATCGTCGGCGAACGGTTGCAAGCCCGACTGGCCGCCGAGCCGATCGTGACAGCGCAGACAACTGACCAGCGGGCGAATGATGCCATCGCCCGTAAAATCCTTGGCGACCCGATCGGGGACGGTCTCTTGCCGGCGGCCGGCCGCGTCGTACAGCGCGACGCGCCAGAGGCGATTCGCCCCCATCGCAAAGAACTCGGACGCCTGAAAGTTGAACCGCTGCGGCGCGAAGTCGATCGGGTTGCGCACCGGGTCGCGATCGGGTGACTCGCCGTCAACATCCTTGGTGTGCCAGACACCGCCAAACAAGCCCGGCCGCTGGATGATCCGGCGCGGCTTCTGGGTGACGCGCGAGCGGAGCAGGTTGGCGGCGCTGTCGGCCGACAGCCGCGTGGCCTCGTCGGGATCGACGCCGAACTGGCGGAAGAACTCCGCTTCGGTCGCGGGGATGCCCGCCCACTCGTAGTACGCCTCGGCGGCGACGGCGCTAATGAAGTAGTCGGCGCGCAAGACGGCGCCAAAGCTGCCGGTCATTTCGCGCAACTGGGCCGCTGGCTCCAAGCCGACCCAGCCCCCGTCGGTGGTCACCTCGCGCAACTTCCCCTTGGCCAGTACTTGGGTGCGAAGGTGAAAGTAGGGATCATCGCGGGCCAGGCGTTCCCAGGCCGCGAACAGCTCTTGATAACCCTGCGGCTGGCGAAAGTCGGTCCAGGCGGCCAGGTCGACGCGAATCAACCAGCCATCGGCGCCGACGCGCGGCGGAACCGTGATCGTCCGCGTGCGGCTGACCGAGTTCAACAAGAAGCTGACCGCCTGGTGCGTCGTTTGGCGTGCGGCAGCATCGGCTTCGAGCAGCAACAAATACCGCGTCTGACCGTGGCGCTCGGTGGGCTGCGTCGCCAGATCGGCCAAGGCCGCGGCCACCGCCTCGGCCGGCGTCAGGCAAGTGATGAGCAGCAGCGTGATCGTGGGGAGAAACATGTTGGGTAAGCGATTAGCGGTTAGCTATTAGCGATTAGACGGGGAGCAGCGGACTGGGCTTATGCGACGCTCGCGGTGTTTGTCGGTGGCGGCGAGGTTGCTTGGTCGGGGGTGAAGACCCACGCGCCGACGATCGGCTGCCCGGCAATCACCAGCGTTATCGGTTGACGCAACTCGGGTATCGACGGCGGACTTGTTGCTGGCGGCGCGATCGTGGCCGGAGGGGCGACTGGCGACGCGTCGTCGGCCACCAACTTGTTCGGGTCGATCAGGCCCCAGCCGTACGCTGGGTCGGGCTCTTGCGGCGCGGCGGGCGTGGCCGTGCGGCGGAGGTGCTCGCGCAGATCGGTGACATTGGCCAGCGGCGTGCTGCTTCCCAGAGCGCGATGCTTCGACAACATCAGCGCCACCACGCCGGCCACGAAAGGCGTGGCCATCGACGTGCCCGACAGTCGGGCGTAGCCCGAGTTCAAAAACGTGCTCAAGATGTTCACGCCCGGCGCGGCAATGTCGATCTCGGGACCGCGACTGGAAAACTCGGCGACGTGCCCCTGGCTGTCGACGGCCGCGACGGCCACGGTTTCTTTCCAGCGGCCGGGATAATTGATCGTGTCGGCGTCGGCTTGCGCGCCGTCGTTGCCGGCGGCACAGACGACGAACTTGCCCGCGTCGCACGCGCGACGAATCGCGGCATAGATCGCCGGGCTGGGCTGCGGACTCCCCAGGCTCATCGAAACAATGTCGGCCCCTTGCGCCACGGCCCAGTCGATGCCGGCGGCGACGCTCTGATCGCTGCCGCTGCCGTCATCGCCCAGGACCTTGCCGACCAGCAGCCGGCATTCGGGCGCCACGCCGACCACGCCGCGCCCGTTGCGCCGCGCGGCAATTGTGCCGGCGGTGTGGGTGCCGTGGCCTTGGCGATCGTTTGCGCCGACCGGGCTGCCCGTGAAGTCGGCCGTGGCGTCGATGGCCGCGGCCAGGTCGGGATGCGTCGCGTCGATGCCGGTGTCGAGGACCGCCACGCGGACGTTCTGACCCATCGTGGTCTTCCACTGGTCGGGCACGTGATACGCCGCCAGCGACCAGTCGACCACTTCGGTCAATTGCTCGGCGCGTAGGGTCGCTTCGCAGCGCCACGGGGGCAAGCGGTAGATCGGTGCAGTGTTCATTGTTGGCCTCGAATCAGGTTCCACAGACTGACCAGTTGCACGACAATCGGCAGCCAATCGGCCAGACTCGCGGCGCTGACCGTGACCGCCGCGCCGTGGACGTCCGTGGCGTGGATGCCGCCGTCGGCTTGCTCGGTGCTCGCGCCGCCGGTCAGGTACTGGACCAGGGCCAGCACGATGTTGAACACGCCAGGGTCGTTCAGCGCCTGGGTGATCCGCGCGACCCAGGCGGCATCGACGCCCGCCGCTTGGGCCAACTGGGCCAGCAAGCCCAACGCGTCGCGCAAGCCGGCGGCGGTGTTGAGCGGGCCGCTCAGGTTGCGCACCTGGGCCAGTAGCGAAACAATCTGTCGCAACGTGCCGAGCCCGGCGGCCGACAATTGCCAAGAAGGGGTGACGGTCATGGCGAAGCGCTCCGATTGAAACGTGGGTGGTGATGTGGGGCGATCAAGTCTGTTGTGCCGCGCGGTCCAGGCCGCTGATCCGCGCGGATAGCTCGTGCAAGGCGGCAACGACGGCCAGCGTGTCGTGGTGTCGCTGCTGACGTTCGGCCGAAAGTTCGACATACAGGGCCTCGCGCTCGTCGCGGCATTCAGCCCGCAGGGCGCTCGTCTCTTCGCGAAAGGCGCGGATGATGCCGGGGATGGTCTTGGCAACCGTGTGCCAGGCGTACCAACCCAGGATGGCCGTCGCCGTGAGGTTGCCGAAGTCGAGGATCGGCAGTCCGGGACCAAGGGCTTCCATCGCGCGCTCCCTGGGCGAGTGCGAGGCGCGGCCAATAAAAAAGCCCGCGGCGAGACGCAGGTGGTCTCGACGCGGGCTCTTGGGATACCTGAGAAGTTCAGGCTCGGCCGATGCCTCGATCAAGTTGACGGGGGCATCTTAGGAACTGGCGCGGCGACGCTCAACCACAGAAGTAGGCCACTCGCAGATAGACCGTAGGTCAGGCCTTGGCCTGACGTCATTGTGTTCTCCAGCCGAAGCAAAACGTCATTCATCAATGACGCACAACAATGTCAGGCCAAGGCCTGACCTACTGAAGAGGCCGCTTACAAGCTGCGCAGGAACCGCAGCAGGTCTTCCAACTCACCAGAGGTGAGCGGATCGTCGAGCTGGTGGCCGTATTCGGTGAATGCGTCGCGGAGCGTGGCGGCGCGGCGATCGTGGAAGTAGCCGGCCGAGTGGCCGATGCCGCGCAGCGACGGCGGATTGAACTTCGCTTGTCCGCGCTCGTCGGCCAGTCCCACGTCGTACGCCGCTGGCGAGGTGTACGTCAGTGGCGGCACGTGACAGGCGGCGCAGCCCCGCGCGTCGAACACGGCGCGTCCGCGGGCGATCTGCGCCCGGTCGGTGTCGTCGCGCGGCGGCTCGAGCGGTGGCGGCCGGCGGAGCGTGTGCAAAAACGCCACCACGTCATCAACCTGCTCGACCGTGACGTGCGGGGCGTGCATCGTGGTGTCGAACGACTTGCGGACCTGGTCGCGCAGCTCGCGGAGGCTGCCGCTCCAATTCCACGGATCGGTGATCGAGGTGCCCAGCAGTGTCGGCGTCCGCTTGGGCGTGCCGAATGTTTCGTCGCCGAGCGTGTCGGCCAGCAGGCCGCCCGTGTGCCCTTCGGTGTGGCAACTGTGGCAACTCATCCACCGGTCGGGCGAAAGGCGAGCGTCGTAAAACAACCGCTCACCGCGATCGCGCGGATACTCGGACCCACGCGGTCCGAGCGACCATTCGGCCAGAAGCTTCTCGCCCCGCCAGTCTACGGCGCCCAACGAGTCGTCGAGCCGATTGACGACGAACAAGCGGCCCCCTTTGTCGGCCACCAAGAGCGCACCGGGTCGCGCGCCGACGTTGATCCGCATCGACACCTCGTGCAGGTCGATCACCGTGGCCACCTGGTTGGTGCCGGCCAGCGAAATCGCCAAGCGCCGCTCGTCGAGGACCGCCACTTCGGCCGGGTCGCCGGCCCCATCGTCGGGCATGCCCAGTCGCAGTTCGAAGGTGCGCAACGAGCCGCGCGCTTTCACGTCGAGCAAGTCATCGAGCGCGACGACGCTGAGAAAGTTGTCCATCAGCGTGCCGGTCGCCAGGTTGTCGGGCAGAATCGGCGCGTGCTGGTCAAGCCGTTGATGGGTCACCAGTACGTTGCGGCCCGCGTGATCGAACGCCAGGCCGGCCAGGTTGTGACCGCGGATTTGCCGCACCGCATGCAGCTTTCCGCGCTCAGCCTCGATCACCGCCAGGTTCGGCCCAAAGGCGTCGGCCACGACCAACCAGCGGCCATCGGGGGACCAGGTCAGGCAGCGCGGCGCGAACGGGAGTGTGATGTCGCGCTTGTTGCACACGAGACTGGCACCGTCCACCGAATCGCGCTCGAAGTGATAGAACTCGATTCGGCGCGACCAGAGAGTAGCGACCGCCAGGCAATGCTGCCTGGCGTGCCAAGCCAGGCGGGCCGGGTTTTCAACGATAGCTTCAGTGCGGCGCTCGATGCCGTCGGCCGTCACGCGCAATAGATACAGCCGACCGGCGTCCTGGTCGGCCACGACAACATGCTCGTCGTCGATCGCCACCAGACTCGACAGCGACTCGGCCACCGTTGTTTCGCGCTGGACCTGGCCGGTCGCGGCATCGAGCAAGCTCAGGCTCCCCGACCGCGCGTTGGCCACGGCAATGGTCCGCTGGCCATGCAAGAACGCCGCCGCCACGGGCCGGCGCAAGTGAGCATCGCCCGCCAGGTTTTCCCCCGCCGGCTCAGCGGCCCGCGCAGAGGTCGCCACCGCCGCCGTGAAAAACAGCAACAGGGCAGCGATTCGAAATGGAAAGCAAGCGGCCACGGTCGATCAACGCTCCGCACGGTGTCATAACGATTCTACACCGGGCGAACAACGCTCGCGACGCGTCCCTTACCCTTCGTGCCAGCCGTGGGCTTCGCGGACTGCCACCATCGTGGCTAATACGTCGCGCCAGGTTTGCGGCTTGGTCATCACTTCGTTGGGGAACATACAGCCGTCCCAACAGATGTGCCGGTACTTGCGCAGCGGCTGGCCGTAGCCGTCGCGCATCCAGAAGCCGGCGTGATGGGCGATCTTGAGTTTGCCGTTCGGATCGTTCGGCAAGCAGTGGCGGCCGGTCTTGTCGTGGCTGCCCGAGCCTTTGACCGTGGCGTCGTTCTGAGCCACGTGGAAGTCGATGGTCCAAGGACGCAGCGCCGCGGTCAACGTCACGAGCGCCTTGTCCAACGTGCCCGGGTCAGACCAATTCCAATTCTCGGGCAGGATCCGATCGTCGGGCGCGTTGTAGCCCAAGGTGTAGAGCAACGTGTGGGCCATGTCGGCCTGGAAGCCGAACACGTCGGGGCGGTTCACCTGCTCGAGCAGTTGCACCATGCGGCGCCAACTGTGCATGCCACCCCAGCAAATCTCTCCTTCGGCTGCCAGCCGTTCGCCGTGATCGGCGGCGATCACGGCCGCTTCGCGGAAAGTGGCCGAGATGCGGCGCTGGTGTTCTTCGGGATCGCTGAACCAATCGCCGACCGACGCGGCCGAGTCAAGTCGCACCACGCCGTAGGGTCGAATGCCGATTTCGCGCAGACGCTTGGCAATGCGGCAACCCTTGCGGACTTGGGTGAGGAAGTTCTTGCGATCCTCGGGCGTCCCCATGGCCGAGCCGCCGCCAGTCGGCGGCCAGACCGGCGCGACGACGCTGCCGGCCACGAGGCCACGTTTGGCAACCCGCTCGGCGAGCCGTTTGAGATCGTCGTCCGAGCTGTCGATGTCGACGTGGGGAGCAAACAGGAAGATGTCAACGCCGTCGAACTTCTGGCCGTTGACTTCGGCCGCGGCGGTCATGTCGAGCATGGTATCGAGTTCGATGAACGGCTCGCCATCGGGCGATCCCTTGCCGACGACCCCAGGCCAGGCGGCGTTATGCAACTTGGGGAAATTGTTGGCGGGCATTTATGGTGTGTTCCAATTGAAAGAGGATTGATTGAGCTAGGTTCTACCAAGCCGGCGGCTCTGCCGCCGATCGGTGTCATTCGGCGGCAGAGCCGCCGGCTTGGTATCGTTGCACGCTGGCGCGTCGATTAGTACCCGAACGATGGCTCCCTCGGTCTCGTGCGCCTTCACATAGTTGAACGCCGCCTGCACGGCCGCGTCATCCGCCAGCGATTTCATATTGCATCCCGACGACCAGAACCGCTTTGCTGTGCGCTCACGCCCGCCGAGTGCTCGAGTCGCGACCGACTTTAGCCGTGCAACCGTCGGCCGAATTGACAAGTCACCAAAGTCAGCAATCAAATGAACATGCGCCTCGTTGATCGAAACGATAATTGCCTCGAGCAACAACGCTGATATGTCTTCTACGACAGCGTCAATCGCAACCTGCTGCTGATCGGCGGTTAAGCGAGTGGTCGACAGTGACCTACTTTTATCCGCCAAATAGCGCGTTCGATACTCCGCCGGATCAAAAGGACGGTCACCCCCTTCGGCGTATCGAGGCGGTGGCGGAATGAATTCACGACCACGCCAAGTGCGGAACCCACGTGGGTCGCCGGGTAGCCATGAACCATATGTAGTCCAAGTTACGAGCCAGTACATGGCTGAGTATCCGCGAGACTTTCAAGATTCATGCCAAAGATATGCAGCTTACTTGCGCGCATCACCTAGCTTGGGCAGGTTCTTGTGCATGGCCGGGCCGAAGTAGCGCAATCCCACCAGCGGTTCGGTCCCGGTGTTCTCGATCTCGACTCCGGCCGTCGCGGCTTCGGCCGTGATGAACACTTCGTCCTCGGTCTCCTGGCCAAAGCGAATCATCACCGGCGTCTGGAGCGCCAGGTTCCCCATCCGGCCCTTGCCCTGGACGGTGATCCAGCCGCTGGCGCCCGGGTCCTTGATCGTACACTTGGCGCCCGGTTCGACGGTCAGTTCTTTCGAGCTGAACAACTGCTCGCCGTCGACCGTGCCATAGACGATCCAGCGATCGGTGTAGCCCTGGCCGCTTTGCGCGGCATCGACAATCGGCTCCAGGTAGTTGTGTTCCTTGAAGTGGGTGTCGACGTTCTTCTCCCAGTCGAGCTGCCCGACGATGAAGTCCAAGTCCTGGTGCTTCTCCGGCGGCATGTCCTTGACCAAAAGCGACCAGGGGACATAGCGTCCTTCGACAATTGACTGGTAC
The DNA here is from genome assembly GCA_018242585.1 of Planctomycetota bacterium. Taxonomy (NCBI): domain Bacteria; kingdom Pseudomonadati; phylum Planctomycetota; species Planctomycetota bacterium. Next base: position 2,878 of record JAFEBQ010000005.1, on the reverse strand, counting down.
ATGCCGAACACGTCGGAACCCCATTGCGGCTCATAGGTACACAGCGAACCGGGGGCGTGCAGCACGCCGGGGGGAATCAGCCAGCCGGTGCCGCGCTTCAGGCGATAGGCTCGCGACAGATCGAGAATGCCGTTGTCACCCTTGTTCCAGTTCTCCAGGCACTTGCGCACGTCGGCCTTGGTGGTGCCGGGCTCGAGTCCCATGAACGTGTAGGCGAAGTTGTTGTCGACGTTGTTCAATTGGGGCGGGAAGTAATAACTCTCGGGCTTTCCTTCCTGGCCGACCAGCTTGGCGTCGGCGAATCGCTGGTGCATGTGATGAGGGATCGGCCCCATGTTGTCGAAGAACTTCGAGTAGACCGGCCAGCGTTTGTACTTGTCGAACATCGGCTTGCCGATCAGCCGCGCGCCGGATTCGGCCACGGCGTCGCGCAACTGGAACCGCTGACCCTCGAACGAGACGTAGCTTTGTCCTTCGTCGGGCACGCGCCCTTCGTTGGCGGCGTCGGTCGTGCTGGCGAACCAGCGCTCGTCGATGCCGCCACGGTTCGCGCCGTACGCGTAGTAATCGTCCGGGTGGAGCTTAATGCGGTGGCCCGGGTGCAAGAAGCTGCGCGGCACCCAGGTCGGCGTCAGCCGCAACAGCCCGCGATGGGCGTCCAAGGCGCGATCCAGGACTTTGGCGACGTTATCTCGTTTCAGGACGTTGCTGGTAACCATAGGGCCGACACTCGTACGGGAAAGGGAGTGAACATTACATGCGAAAAGACCGGGCCGTAATCTTTGCGCTGAAGGAAAGACCCCACAAAAACCGGCCGAACTGTTGTTGTATGCGGTGACCGGTTGGCAAGCAAGCCGGAGGGTTTTTGTTTGGAGCTTCGGCGGCGAATTGCTAACCTGAAGGGTGTGCGGTGTGGCGCAGCGGCAAGGCAATCGCCGCGCGCCGCCCAGCGACTTTCTTGGTCGCGATCTTTTCTTTGCGACAGCAACTCGGCGATTGCCATGAGGGCAGACGCGATGCATGTTCATCGGTGCTGGCTGGTGTCGAGTTGCTGGCTCGTTTCCTGGCTGGCAACTGTGGTCGCGGTGAATGTTGCCGGCCCGGCCAACCTGGCCACTGCTGCCGAGCCGGGCAAGTCGTCGAAGTCAGCGTCGGGCGGATTGCCAGCGCCGGCGGACGTGGTGTCGTCGCGCGCCGCGCCAACGGCCGACCCCGCCGCCAGGTATGAACATGCCTTGCCGGGGCAGAGCGTGCTGGTCAGAGTCCCCGACGACGCGCCGGCCGGCGCGAGCGCGGGCTCTGACGGGCTGACCGTCGGCCGAGTCCACGTGACGGCCAGCGACGGCTACTACGTGATCGTCCCCTCGGGACAGATGTTCCCCTACACCTTCAAGGAAGCGACGCCGACCGACCGGACATTCGCGCCGGCCTCGAAGGATCAACTGGCCCGCTCGCTGACCAACATGGGGCCGCTGCAAGGGTTCAAGACCAAGCAGACGAAGCGCTTCTTGTACGTCTACAACAGCAGCGACACGTTCTACGCCGGCACGAGTCGCATTCTCGAGACGATGTATCCAGGGCTGCTGGCTTATTGCAAGACGCTGAAGCTCAATTGCCACGAGGCGGACTTGCCGCTGGTGGTGATCATGTTCCGGCATCAGGAAGATTTTGATCGCTTCCGCAAAATGCCCGACGGCGTGGTGGCCTATTACGACGGGCTGACCAACTACGTTGTGATGTACGAGATGTCCAAGCTGTCGGAGATGCTCCCTGACATCGCTCTGAAGCAAGCCGTCTCGACCGTCGCCCATGAAGGGGTGCATCAGATTCTGCAGAACATCGGTGTGCAGCAGCGCTTGTCGCGCTGGCCGATGTGGATCAGCGAGGGATTGGCCGAGTTCTCGGCACCGACCGATATTCCGGCCAAGGTCAACGACATCAAATGGAAGGGGATCGGCAAGGTTAACGACCTGCGGATGTCCGAGCTGAAGCGCTACGCGCTGGCGCGCGGCGGGTTTGACAGCGCCACGATTCGTGACACCGCGACGGCGCCGCAATTGACGTCGACCGGCTATGCCAGCGCCTGGGCCTTGACCCACTTTCTGGCCCAGAAGCGATCCGACGAGTTTCAAAGCTTTATGCAGGAAGTCAGCCAGCGTCCGCCGCTGAAGCGGTTTGACAAGGAAGAGGACGAAGAGCTGTTCAATCGTCACTTTGGCAAAGACTATGGCAGGATGAGCGACAACTTGTTCACGCATCTGACCAAATTGCCGTTCCGCGATCCCCTGGCCGAAGCCCGGGTGATCGTCGTGCCGTCCAAGTCGTCGACCAAGCGCGGCAAATGACGGCGCGCGTGATCTTGTCGCGCCATTCGACAAGAGCCAGGGACGTCAGTCTCCGGCTAACACTCGCAGGAACTCCTCGGCCGAGACAACGACGCCTTCGCGGGCCAGTTGAATCACCAGCGGCCGGTGGTCGCCGATAACCGTCAGCAACTGTTCCAGCGGCCCCATCGGCGCGTCCCCTTTTAGCTCGACGTGCATCAATTGCCCGGCCCGGTCGTAAAGCACGCCGTCCAATTGCCACGGTCGGCCGTGCGACTCGCCGCGCCAGACGAACGAACCGTCGGGCTCGATGAACATCCGCTCGAATTGTTCCAGCGCGACGAAAGCCCCCTCGAACGACGCCGGCAGCGGGTCGGCCAGGGCCGCGGGATCGATCGATAGCGCCCGCCAATCGCGTCCGCCGGCCGGCACGACGCGCGCGGCGACAGGCCCGGCCGGGCGTGAGTGAATCACCAGATGATAGGGGAGGGTGCTCATTTGGTAGTATCTACCTCGCGCGGGCCAGCACACGAACCCTTCTCCCCCGGGGAGAA
>JAFEBQ010000004.1:187416-188033 GCA_018242585.1 Planctomycetota bacterium | reverse complement strand
ACTTGTCGAAGAAGATCTCCGTCGACGTCCGCGGCGAAATTTTGGAGTTGAAAAACCCGATCAACACGATGGTCGATCAGCTTCGGTCATTCGCCGCCGAAGTCACGCGCGTGGCCCGCGAGGTGGGCACCGAAGGGAAGCTGGGTGGCCAGGCCGACGTGAAAGGGGTGGCGGGCACGTGGAAGGACTTGACCGACAGCGTGAACTTCATGGCGGCCAACCTCACCGGCCAGGTCCGCAACATTGCCGACGTGGCGACCGCCATCGCCAGCGGCGACTTGTCCAAGAAGATCACCGTGGACGTGAAGGGGGAGATTCTCGAACTCAAGAACACCGTCAATACGATGGTCGATCAGCTTAGTTCGTTCGCGTCGGAAGTCACGCGCGTGGCGCGCGAAGTCGGCACGGAAGGAAGACTGGGCGGCCAGGCCGACGTGAAAGGGGTGGCCGGCACGTGGAAGGACTTGACCGATAGCGTGAACTTCATGGCCGGCAATCTGACCAGCCAGGTCCGCAATATCGCCGACGTGACCAAAGCCGTGGCCACCGGCGACTTGTCACAAAAGATCACGGTTGATGTGAAGGGGGAAATTCTCGAACTGAAGAACACCATCAAC